>JBGTEW010000048.1:0-16146 GCA_041747615.1 Burkholderiaceae bacterium
GGCCCACGGACGAATATCGCCGTCGATGGCCGCGTAACCCAGCACTTCGCGCGTCGCATCCAGCAGCGCGCTGATGCGCGCCGGCGGAATATCGTTGTCGAGCGAACCGATCTCGACAAAGCCGGCGACCCGCACCCGGTCGCCCAGCGGCGCAAAGACGACCTTGCGCCGTGCGTCGGTGATCGATGCGCGCAGCGGCGTCGCATCGCAAGCGGGCAGGACGGTGATCGAATAGCCCTTCAGCGGGTAAATCGGCAGCTTCAGCCCGGCGGTGGCACCGAGCGCGTTAGCACCGATACCCGCCGCCAGCAAATACGCATCGGCGCGCATCGGGCCCGCCGTGGTCACCAGCGCGCGCACGTTCGATCCCTCGAGATCGAAGCGCGTCGCCGTGCAGGACAGTTTCAATTCGCCGCCGCGCTGCACGATGCGTTGCGCCAGCTGGGCGCAAAACTCGCCGCAATCGGCAGCGGCGTCGCTGGCGGTCCACACACCGCCGGCGATATTGCTTTCGTACGCTGCAAGCGCCGGTTCCTGCGCAATGCATTCGGCGCGAGTCAGGACGGTTTGCCTGCTCCCCAGCCCGGCCTGATACAGAACTTGCGAATGCGCAGCGGCCAGTGATCGCGAGTCGGGATAGACGACGAGCTTGCCGCCGCGCGTGAAGTGGCAGTTAATGCCTTCGCCATCGATCAACGGCTCGATGAACTCGCGCGACAGCTCGGCCAGCTTCAGCAGACCGGCGGTGGTCGAGCGTGCATCGTGCGTGTTTGCGTGGCGCAAAAACTGGAGCGCCCAGCGCCACTGCTCGGGATCGAAACGAAAATGAAGCTTCAGCGGCGAGTCGCGCGTCAGGAATAACGCCGGCAGCCGCGGCGGAACCGACGCATCGGCCAGTGGCGCGACGAACGCGTACGACAGCTGCGCCCCGTTGGCGCCACTCGTCCCCTGGCCGGCGGCAGGCTCGCGGTCCACTACCGTGACGCGATGACCCTCGCTCTGCAGAAAGTAGGCGGAGGTCAGTCCGATGACGCCGGCGCCAATGACACAAACATGCATCAGCCGAGTTTAGAGAACCGCCCGTTCAACCACAGACGGACGAAAAAAGAGCGCGATAAATCGCGCTCGATGCCTGCGGGCGGAGAATCTATTTTGCAGCGGGTGTCTTGGTCACCGTGCGATTGACCGTTCCATCAGAGTTGCGGCTGCGATCGACAATCGTTGTGCCACCGCGCGGTCCGGTCGTCACCGAATCCACCGCACCATCGGCACCACGGGCACGATCGACGGTGGTCACGCCGCCTTGCGGGCCGGTGATCGTCTTGTCGGTCAGCCCATCAGCGCCGCGCATGCGATCGACCGTCGTAACGCTGCCGTCGGCGCGGGTGCGCGTACTGTCGATTGATCCATCTGCGCCGCGGCTGCGGTCGATGGTCTGAGTAGCACCTCTGGGTCCGGTAACGGTAGCGTCGATCACGCCGTCCGTTCCGCGCCAGCGGTCAACCGTGGTGACGCCGCCCTTCGCACCGACCACGGTCGTATCGACCACGCCATCGGCACCGCGCGCACGATCCACCGTGGTCACACCACCTTTTGGACCGGTAATCGTCTTGTCCGTCAGACCATCGGCACCACGGAAGCGGTCCGTGGTCGAGACGCCGCCACGTGGCCCGGTAACCGATTTATCGACCAGGCCATCTGCACCACGAGTGCGGTCCACTGCGGTGACGCCACCGCGCGGGCCGGTGATCGTGGCGTCGGTCGTGCCGGCACCGTCCTTGAAGCGATCGACGCTTGACACGCCACCCCTGCGATGGGTGTGCGTGGCATCGACCGCGCCGTCGGCGCCACGGCTACGCTGGACGCTCGTTGTTCCGGCACTGCTCTTGTGCGCCTTGACGCGCGCTTCGCCTGACCGTGCGTCCGCATTCGACGCAGCAATTGTTAGAGTGCCTGCGACCGCCAGGGTGATCAGCCGAAAATCCAGAATCTGTTTGACGACCTTGTTCATCTCTCGCTCCGTTGGCTATTGACTCATCGGCATCGGGCTCGACACCTTGAGTGTTAACGGCAGCGTAGGCGTGGGAACCGACCGCCGTCTCTTTCCGGACTGCGAGGAATGTTGCTAGATGTAAGCGCGTTAACGCGTTGCGTGTACCCGGGCGCGGGGCTGGATCAACGCAATGACCGTTGCTGCCGATAGGATGAGGAACCAGAGCAGCGACCAATCGGCAATCGTCAGGCCGATCAGCGTCCAGCCGGCGTCGGCGCAGTCGCCGCTGCCGCGAAACACTTTCGGCAGCACGTCGGTCAGTGGAAAGTTCTCCAGCATGGTCTGCAGCCCGGGGCCACATGACAGACTTTCCGGGTTCATCTGCAGCCAGACATGTCGGCCCGCGATGCCAACACCCGCCAGCGCAGACACAAGTGTCAATGCGCCGAGGACTCGGGCGCCGCGCGCAGGTGTCAGCGCCGCCGCAAACGCGGCGAAGATCCCGACTGCGAAGTAAGCCATGCGCTGAAAGATGCATAGCGGACAAGGCGCCAGTCCCACCACATGCTGCAGCACCAAGCCTACGCCGATCAATGCAAACGAGGCGACGGCGATCGCGCCGTAGAGAGTGCGGGGGGTTATTGCAAGTAGGTTCATTGCTCGCCGGTGATTGTGCGATCGCGCGGCGCGTAACGCCGGGGCAAGATCACGCGGAAAACAGTGCCTTTTCCGGCATCGGATTCGAGCTCGACCGTCGCATCGAGCAATTCGCTTAGACGTTTGACGATCGACAGACCAACCCCTTCCCCGCGTTCATAGTTAACCGTCTGCGTATTGACGGCGGGCGCCGGCGCGAAGCCAGCCGGCTGGTCGACGTCGATACCGGCCTTTCGATCAACTTCGAGCGACTCGCGCGTAGCCTCCTGCAGCGCGGCCACGATCGGCTCACGCGGACTCGCGGCAAAACCCGGCCCCGTGTCCTGCAGAGTCAACATCCAGCGCGCGGGATCGTTCTCGCGGCTATCGCCGCAGCCGATCGTTACACCGCCCTGATCGGTGTACTTCAGCGCATTGAGCAGCAGGTTTTGAGCAATACGGCGCACCTTGACGGCATCCCCTTCGACGGCAAGCGACGCCGGTCCGTCCCATTTCAAGTACAAGCCGCGCTCTTCGGCCTGCGGCTGAAGACCCGCGCACAATTCCTGCAGCACCTCTGCCGCATCGAACGGCGCAATCGCGAGTTGCTCATGACCGGCCTGCAAACGCGCCAGGCTGATTACGTCATTGAGCATCGTGTGCAGCGAGGTCATGCTTCGCTGCAGCAGTAAAAAAAACCTCTCGCGCATTGGCTCCGGCACGCCGGCCAGCCTCAGGCCGGCCGTCGCGTTCGCGACTACGCTGGTCTGCCCGCGCAGATCGTGCGCAGCCTGCCGCCACAGTTCAGCACGTTGCTGTTCCATTCCGCGCACGTATTCAATCGTGCGCTCGAGATCGTGCACGTTACCCGCCGCCTCGATCTGCTCCAGCTGGAAGTATTGAGAGACGCTTTCACTGACGCCGTCGCTGCAGAGCTCCGCCAGCGCGCGACGCGCTATTCGCATCGTCTCGAGGGCGAGTGCCGGCCGCTCAGCGCTGTACTGCTCCAGATAGTCGACCAGGACCAACTGGAGGTGCGCCCATTCGCGTGTGACCTCGCGCAGCCGATAGCCCTGATGCCAGCGCTGCAGGCCATGCGCAGCCGCGTCCTCTTGGTGTTCGGCCGCCGGCGGCTGCTTCGGCCACGCGTAAAGCCGGCGGGAGAACGTATCGAGCAGCTCCGGAATATGGTCGTTGAACTGTGAACGCGACAGCGAGTTCGCCGTTGTCACGTGCGGGTCGTCGTTGGCTCGCGCGCGCCATGCCTGCAGCAGCATCGGCTGATGCCCGGTCAGGTGAGCCGCCAGCGCGGCCAGTTCCTCGTCGATGATCCTGGTGCGATCCATGTGTTTTCTTATCGGCGCCGAACGGCGCCCGGCCGCCCCATTGGCGCGCATTGTAAGGGGCTGCACCCGGCACCCCGTGCTAGGCTACGCCATCCACATGGATGGTAGAGGGATGGTAGAAAATGGCTGATGCGGTCGTCAGGCAGTCGGACTCCGAAAAGATCACGATCAATGTCGGGTATGTCGACCTTGGGCATATCGACCTGCTGGTGCGCGAGGGCTTCTATTCGAACCGCACCGATCTGATCCGCACGGCGATACGTACCCAAATCGCATCGCATGCCGATGTGCTGCGCCAGACGGTGAGCCGCCGCAGTCTGGTTCTCGGAATTCATCACTACACGCGCAAGGATCTGGAGGCGGCGCGTGCGCGCGGCGAGCGCCTGCAGATTCAGGTCCTGGGCCTGGCAAGCATCGCCGACGACGTTCCGCCCGCGCTGGCGCTGAAGACGATCGAGTCGATCGTCGTCCTTGGCTCACTTCATGCAAGCAGCGGTGTGAAACGCGCGCTTGCTTCGCGTATCAAGTAACACGGAGGACACTTGAAAACCGACAAGCCTTTTATTGAGGCGATGAGGCATGCCACGCACCTGGTTCGAACGCAGGGTGCAGGTGCTGCGACCCGCTACATCCAGGAGCTGCTCCGATCGCGAACCGCAACTTCGAACCCCGCACAGGCCGATACTCGAGCCGAAGCATCGCACGCCTCGGCGGTGGAAGTGCTCGATGCGACCCCTGCCACTGAGCCGTCGGTTCACAAAAGAGAGGCCTACGCACCCGATGCATTCACGGACATCGAAGCAGACCTTTTCGATGCCGCTCCCAAGCATGCCGCATTGGTCGAAGAGTCGGCGGTTTTGCCGACTGACGCCGGCCAGTTTCTGGCGAAGCGTTTCTCTAATCAATCGGGCGCTCGCAACTACAAGCTTTATGTTCCGGCAAGTTATGCAGGCGCCCCATCTCCGCTGATCGTGATGTTGCACGGCTGCACGCAGGATCCCGACGACTTCGCGGTCGGAACACGGGCCAATCGCTGGGCCGAAACTCTGCGCTGTCTGGTCGCCTATCCGGAGCAGCAGCGCCGCTCCAACTCGCGCCGGTGCTGGAACTGGTTCCGTCCCGGCGACCAGCAACCGGGCCGCGGTGAACCGGCCATCATTGCCGGAATCGCTCAGCAAGTGATCGACGAGTATCGCATCGACGCCCGCCGCGTCTATGTCGCAGGCTTGTCGGCCGGCGGTGCGATGGCGGCGATCATGGGACAGGCTTACCCGGAATTGTTTGCCGCAATCGGTATTCATTCCGGAGTTCCCACCAGGGCTGCTACCAGCGTTCCGTCGGCTTTTGCCGTGATGAAAAACGGTCACTCGAGACCCCACACGGGCCTAACCCCCGTCGACACGGAAAAGCGTGCGGTGCCGACGATCGTTCTGCATGGTGACGCCGATCAGACGGTTCACCCGGCGAATGCCGAACATATCGTGGCGGATGCCGTCAAGGCTTACAGCGTGGCGCAACCGCAGCAGTCTTTACGTACGGTAGTGGAGATTGCTGAGGCTACGAGCAGCGACCACGCCTATCGACGCACAACGCACGCCGACCACTTGGGCACCGTTCTGATCGAGCGGTGGGAAATCCACGGCGCCGGTCACACCTGGTCGGGCGGGAATGCGACGGGCTCGCATACCGATGCGCGCGGACCCGATGCAACCAAGGCGATGATCGAGTTCTTCAAGCAGCACGCTGTGCGTGAGCCGGCAACGGCAGCGAAAGCTACGGATTCAGCCGATCCGACACGCTCGTAGCTTTTCCATTATCAGCACCGACTGCTGAGATATGTCCGGTTTCTTCCAACACCGCTAGCTTGACGTTATCGGGCGAGTCATGGCCGAACTTGCGCACACCGCGTAATACGCGAGCGCCTTGACCGCCTGCAGCAACAACTCCTCAGCCATTGCCAGTCTTGCCGTATTCGTTTGCGCGCATACCGCTCACTTCGCCGGCCGACGACGCGCAGTGTCGGGATCATCTACCGCTGGATGCACGGTGCGCCGCACGCCGGTCGCGTTCCGCTCAAAGTCCTCTCTGGTCAGCGAGCGGTTGATACCGAACGCAGCACGCGTTCCTTCCGCCGCGGCAACAATCGCCAGTTGCACGTCCTTGATAATGTTGCCAGCTACAAATACCCCCGGCACGCTGGTTGCCTCATAGCGTCCGCAGCGAATGCCGCCCTTGCGCGTGATCTGGCAGCCCAGTTTTCGAGCCAGGTCGGACTGCGGGCGACTCGGTGTGTCGAAGAACATGGCGCGGCGCGCGAGTCGCCGTCCACCGGCAAAGACCAGTGCCTGCAGACGACCGCCGCGACCTTCGAGATCAACGATGCGGTCTTCGATCAATTCGATTCGATTGCCAGCAAGCGCTTTTCGATCGTCGGCGCTAAGACCCGACGGGCCGTGCGTACACAGCGCAATATCCTCGGTCCACGCCGTCATCGCGCGCGCCATTTCAAGCCCGCGGCGTCGTTTCCCGTAGACAGCTACCGGTGCACCGCGCAGCTCCCAACCGTCACAGTAAGGGCACTGATGCACGCTCTTGCCCCAGAACCGTTCAATGCGTGGCAGAGCCGGCAGCTGATCGATCACGCCGGTGGCTATCAGTAGTTTGCGAGCTGTATCCGTTCGACCATCATCGAGCGTGACGCGGAACAGATTTGCCGGATTGCGCATTACATCGGTAACTTCTGCCTGCCGAAATTCGACGTTTTGATAGCGTTCGAGCTGCTGGCGCGCAAGCTTCCTGAATCTTGCCGGCGCAATGCCGTCGCGCGTCAAAAATCCGTGCATTTCGTGCGCCGCCCAGTTTCGCGGCGTTCCGGCATCGCACAGCAACACGCTGCGGCAGCATCGGCCGAGGACCAGCGCGCCCGACAATCCAGCCGGGCCGCCGCCAACGATGATCACGTCCCATTGTTTAGAGCGCATACCGTCCGATCAATGGAAGGGTTCGTTGGCACGGAGCTTGCCTTGTTGATCTTCGTAATCTTCTCAACCGTTCGAAAAACTGACACGGAGTGTTCATGAACTTCATTATCTGGATAGTTATTGGCGGCCTGATCGGCTGGGTTGCGAGCATGATCATGAAAACCGACGGACAACAAGGCATTTTCCTGAACATCATCGTCGGCATTGTTGGCGCGTTTCTCGGTGGCTGGCTGATCAGCCCGCTGGTAGGCGTGGGGACGATTAATCAGAATGCATTGAGTATCGGTGCGATGCTGGTTTCGCTCGTCGGCGCAGTCATCCTGCTGGCCATCGTCAACCTGTTTCGCCGCGGATCGGTACGTTAACAACTCTGTAGACAGGAGGCTTTATGAATCGAGACAAGCGCGATGATGCTCCTGATGCCAACCGCGACCCGATTACCGGCACGCCTGGCTCTCACCCCGTCGGCACCGGTATCGGTGCGGCAGCGGGCGGTATAGCTGCCGGGGCTGCCGCAGGCACATTGGCCGCAGGGCCGGTGGGTACTGTCGTTGGTGCCGCAGTGGGTGCAGTCGCGGGCGGCATGGCAGGTAAGGCTGTCGCCGAGAAAATTGACCCGACGGTGGTCGACGAGCATTGGCGTGGCCGGTATGACCGCGAGGAATACTACGAAAGCGGCATGACGTACGACGATTACGCGCCGAGCTATCAGTTGGGTGCCGACGCGCGGCAGCGCCATCCTGGCGCCAGCTTCGACGAAGTGGAAGCGACTCTGGCGCGCGATTACGAAAGTGCTCGCGGCAAATCGCGTCTAGGTTGGGACAAGGCAAGGCGCTCAACGCGCGCTGGCTGGGATACCGACTACTGATCGGCTCTCTGTAAGTAACAGAAACAAACCCCGCTGCGGCGGGGTTTCTTTTTGGCGTGGGCGAGCAAATTGCTGAACGCAGCGCTGAGACCCTGCAGAAAGAACATGGTCTGGATCCAACCCAGCCAACGGACCGCGCGGCGGCACTGAGCTGCCGTTTTTTATCCCCTGATCAGGCACAACATGGCAACAAAGCGTTCCAGCAGCAAGTCGCCTCCGGCGAGTTCGAGGCAGCCGAACAGTCCGCGCCGCGGCGGTTCAGATAAGCAAACCGTCAGCGGGCCATCGGCGCGCACTCCTGCACGCGCTTCCAAGGGAATCGTCTCCCGCGCTGCATCGACGCTGTTGGATGGACTCGACAGCAGCAATCCTGACGTCCGCGCGGAAGCGGCAGCGGGCAGGCTGGCAGCGAAGATGGCGGGCACCGACGAGCTTGGACGCGCGGTCCCGTTTAACGCTATCAAGGCTGAAGAGTACGGGCGTAAAGGTGCGCTGAACCCTCCGGAAGGACAGTGCGAAGACGTGCCGTCGGACGTTGCGGCCAGCACCATTACCGAGACCAACAGCAACGACAAGACCGGCGGCGCCGCCGTTGCTGGCGAAAACCCAAACAACGCGCCGCTCGAGAAGGTGCGGGTCGATTCGGCCGGACGCGCACTGACGACCAATCAGGGCGTCGCGATCTCTGACAATCAAAATTCGCTGAAGGCGGGGCTCCGTGGCCCGACGCTGCTCGAAGATTTCATTCTGCGCGAAAAGATCACGCACTTCGACCACGAGCGTATTCCGGAGCGCGTTGTTCACGCGCGGGGCTCGGGTGCGCATGGATTTTTCGAATGCTATGAGGCGCTGACCGATCTGACGATGGCCGCGCCATTTGCCGAAGCGGGAAAACGTACCCCGGTGTTCGTGCGCTTTTCCACCGTTGCCGGCGAGCGCGGCTCGACGGACCTTGCGCGCGATGTGCGCGGCTTCGCGGTGAAGTTCTACACGGACCAGGGTAATTGGGACCTGGTCGGCAACAACATTCCGGTTTTCTTCATCCAGGACGCGATCAAGTTTCCGGACCTGGTCCATGCAGTAAAACCCGAGCCGCATCATCAGATGCCGCAGGCCGCAAGTGCGCACGACACTTTCTGGGATTTCGCCAGCCTGTTGCCCGAAATCACTCACATGCTGATGTGGGTAATGTCGGATCGTGCCATCCCTCGCAGCTATCGAATGATGCAGGGCTTTGGCGTGCACACGTTCCGGCTGGTCAATGCGCAGGGGAAATCTGTGTTCGTCAAATTCCACTGGAACCCGATGCTGGGAACGCATTCGGTCGTATGGGATGAGGCCGTCAGGATCAGCGGTGCCGATCCCGACTTCCATCGCCGCGACTTGTGGGAAGCGATCGAAGGCGGCTCGTATCCGGAATACGAACTGGCCCTGCAGATCTTTACCGAGCAGCAGGCCGAAGAATTCAGCTTCGACGTGCTCGATTCCACCAAGATCATTCCTGAAGAACTGGTGCCGCTGCGCACGGTCGGCCGCATGGTGCTGAACCGCAACCCGGATAACTTCTTTGCCGAAACCGAGCAGGTCGCGTTCTGCACGCAGCATGTGGTGCCAGGGATCGACTTCAGCAACGATCCCTTGCTCCAAGGGCGCAACTTTTCGTACCACGACACCCAGCTAAGCCGTCTCGGTGGCCCGAACTTTCACGAGCTGCCGATCAATGCATCGGTGACCCAGGTTCACAACAACCAGCGTGACGGGATCCAGCGGCAGGCGATCCCGCGTGGTCGTGTCGCTTACGAACCCAACTCGCTCGGCGGCGGATGTCCGTTCCAGGCCGGGAAGCTCGGATTTATGTCGTTTCCCGAGCCGGTGCAGGACGACAAGCTGCGCGGCAAGCCTGAAAAGTTTGCAGACCATTACACGCAGGCGACTCTGTTCTACAACAGCCAAAGACCTGTCGAGCAGAACCATATCGTCGAGGCGTTTCGTTTCGAATTGACCAAGGTACAAACACCGGCGATCCGATCGCGGATGGTGGCGGGATTGATGAATGTCGATCGCGACCTTGCATCGAAGGTGGCCTCCGGGCTGGGCATCGATCTGCCGGAGCCGTTGCCGCGAGTGCTGGCAAAGCCGGCACGGCCGGAAGTCACCACATCGGGGGCACTGTCACTGTTTGCTCGACCCGGAGATGGATCGATTCGCACACGCCGCGTCGCTTTAGTGGTAGCGGACGGCGTCGAGGCGGCGCCTCTGCAGTCGATCTACGACGCGCTTACGGCGCAGGGCGCGGTCGCGAACTTCGTCAGTCATCGGCTCGGCGCGGTGCAGCCCGACTTCGGCGATCCGATCGAAGTGGAAATCACGATGGAGACGGCGCCGGCCGTGCTGTTCGATGCACTCGTGCTGCCGAGCGGAAAAAAAGCGATCGACGCTCTCGGCAGGAGCGGTCAGGCGATGGAGTTCGTCAAACTGCAGTACCGGCACTGCAAGCCGATTCTGGCGCTAGAAGGTGCGAGTGCGCTGCTCGAGGGCGCCGGTATTTCGCCGCGGTTGCCTGATGGCAGTGCGGACCCCGGATTGCTGGTGGTGGATAGGCAGGACGATTCAACGGTGGCCGACGCATTCGTCGCCGCGATTGCGCGGCATCGGCATTTTGAACGGCAGATGGACCCACCCCCTGTGTAGGCAAAGAGACAAGGATGAACGACGACCGCGTGCAGCGTGGCACTGTCTGATGGTCGAAGCGCTGCCGCTCGCGTTACCCAGTTCAAGCCGTGCGCGGAATCGCGCAGTCATTTTCGTGGGACGGTAAACGGCGGTGAGCCACCCTTTTCTTCGAAGTTCTCCGGTGTCATTGGTGACTCAGGCAATTGTTCAGACACGCGGTTACGGCAATCGGTGTCCTGTTGGCCGCTTTGCACGTCATCATGGCCTTGCTTGATGCGAGGGCGCGTCGGAGTCGCCTGCTGATCGGCGGATTCGTCTCGTTCGTTAGGTTGACGCAGCTCACCAGGATCACGCGCCT
The DNA here is from genome assembly GCA_041747615.1 of Burkholderiaceae bacterium. Taxonomy (GTDB): domain Bacteria; phylum Pseudomonadota; class Gammaproteobacteria; order Burkholderiales; family Burkholderiaceae_F; genus JACCZX01. The sequence continues at coordinate 10,856 of JBGTEW010000048.1, forward strand.
GCTCGTCAGTCGAAAGCGTCCGCTTCGTTGTCCTTTCGGAGCGTGAGATCTTCGTGGGCGTCTTGCTTGAGTTTGGCATTTGCGTGCGTCCGGCTATTTCTTCGTCTTCTCGCGTCGGCTGGCTGCCTGCGGCCTGTCTTCGGTCCGAGTGCTGCGCCGGCCGGACGAACCGGCGCTACGCTTCGCCGGCGAGCTTCCAGCCCGTTCACTGTCATCTTCTACGATCTCGTCAGCTTCGGGCGCGAGTCCCATTTCGGCCATCAGCTGTTCGCGCCTCATCTCCATCTGCTCCTGCACCTGCTCCCATTCGACGCCGGAGCGGCCCTGCATGCCGGGAAAGATCTCGCCTTCCTCTTCCTTAACGTGGTGGTTGATGTATTCACCGAGCACTTTGAAGGTTGCGGCGTACTTTTCGTCGCCGGGACCCATACCGCGCAACTGTGCGATCAGCGCCTTGGCCGAGCCATGCTCGACTCCGGCCTCGTCGATCAGATCGCCCTCCTTCAGCACCTCCCGTGCGGCCGGGTAGAACAGTTCTTCCTCGAGCCGGGCATGGACCTCGAGTTCCGCACAGGTCTGTTCGACGATTGCCTTTAGCTTCTCGCCATCTTCCTGCGCGTCCAGTTTCTCCGCCTCGCGGAAAGCCTGTTTCACGCGCTTATGATCCTCTTTCAACTCTTCGATGATTGCGCTCTTTGCAGCGGAATTGTTTCGACTTGCCATGGTGGAGCTCCTCAGCGTTAGGGTCCTTGGTCAGCGGCGTTAGTCGGTCCTCAGGAAAACTTGACTCTTGTCCGCTTTACAGTGGCCCGAGCAATCGTCGTACCGTCAGAGGATATTGTTCCGGCTTTATAGTGAATGGCTTTATCGTGCATTAAATTGGGCATCGGCCTGACGCTGCTGCAAGTGCACGGCGGCGAGGTCGAAGCACGCAGTGCGGGTCTAGGCCGCGGCAGCGAATCGTGATCAGGCTGCCGCTTCTTGCGGAGCAGATCAACCCGATGAAAACCGTGCAGGAAGCGATACCAACCGAGCCGGTGCCGGCGCCGAGCCGCCGTATCCTGATCGTTGACGACAACCGTGACGCTGCGATGTCACTGGCGATGCTGATGGAGCTCACCAGTAACGAGACACATACGGTTTTCGACGGCCTGGAAGCGGTTCAGGCGGCGGCCTCATTCCGGCCTGACGTCGTGCTGCTCGATATCGGCATGCCCAAACTTAATGGCTACGAAGCGGCCCGCAGAATTCGCGAGCAGCCATGGGGCAAGGGCATGACGCTGGTAGCGCTCACTGGCTGGGGCCACGAAGAAGACCGGCAGAAGTCGAAGGCCGCGGGCTTCGACGCCCACCTGGTCAAGCCGGTAGACCATGTTGCACTGACCCGGCTACTGGCGGAACTGCGGCAGTAATCGTGCGGTCGGCAACCGGGTCCCGGGCGCGCCGCCGTCGGTGCGAACCCGCCGAGCCCCTCTTGAAACGGCGCCTGGGCGCTCCAATCTGATTTCTATCCCCTCTTCCTAGCGGAGTCGGGCGCATCTTTACAGGGAACTGAAAGGAGGACGAACGATGTTTGCATCGATGGTTACATATCCTGGCCTGTTCGGCGATGTCGAGCGGCTCCGTCATGAGTTTGACGAGCTGTTTGGGCTGGCCGGCCTGCCGACCAGCATTCGGTCGGCGGCCCCGGGCGCTTTCCCCGCCATCAATGTCGGCAATACACCGACCAGCGTGGAGATCTACGCGTTCGCACCGGGAATCGATCCGAAGCAGATCGAACTCACGATCGATCGCGGTGTACTGACGATTTCGGGCGAGCGCCAGTCCGCGGTGCCGGGCGAGGATGGCAAGGTCAACGTGTACGGAAACGAGCGCTTTGCGGGTCGCTTCCGGCGTGCCGTCAGCCTGCCGGACGATATCGACTCCGGCAAAGTGGAAGCCAATTACCGCGACGGCGTACTGCACGTGCGCGTCAACCGCAGAGAATCAGCGCTGCCCAAGCGCATCACCGTGCAATAAGTGTGAGGAGGAACGATATGAATGACCATTCTGTAGCGGAAGCCACCCGGCAAGACGCAAACCGCCAGGAATCCAACCGGAAAACGCCCGCGCGTCAGGAATCGACGCGGCAGGAAGCTGCTCGCCGGGAGCCGCAGGCGATCGCCCCGCGCGTCGACGTACTGGAAGACGAAGCCGGCATCACGCTGCTGGCCGATATGCCGGGTGTTTCCAAGGACTCGCTGGATATCAAGGTCGAGAACGATTCGCTGACGATCGAAGGCACGCTGTCAGCCGAGACGCCGCAGGCGATGGAAGCCACTTACGCCGAAGTTCGCGTTGCGCGTTATCGCCGCAGTTTCACGCTCAGCCGCGAGCTTGATCCGGGCCGTATCGAGGCCCAGCTCAAGGACGGCGTACTGAAGCTGCGTATCCCCAAGCAGGAGCAGGCGAAGCCGCGCCGGATCTCCGTCAGCGTTAGCTAGTTTGCGAAATACGTGTCACCCGTGCGCGCCGCTTGGCCGGCGCGCACGCAGCGCAGTCCACCATTCTTCGGTGCCGAAGAAAGCCCGGTTCTTCGTTCAACTCGCGCGCTTGCCGAGCCCGCTTTTTCGTGAGAATCGATGCCATTTTACGGCCGGCACTGTTCAACCATGCCGTGTAACTTGGCCGCATACCGGTAGATCGGATGAAACGGCGCGATCTGCTGATTGGTCGGCAACGCCACGCACGTCGCATTCTCGATACGACGCGGGCATCGTGGCTGAGCGGGGAAAACGGCACACTGACGATCCGCTGCGACACATTCTTGTTGGCGATGCCAGCGATGTCGTACACGCGCAGCCCCATGACAGATAGCACGTGTAGTAGGCGATCTTGTCGTCACCGTGCGCAAGTAGATTCTGATCGACGCCCGGACCCCATTGCAGTGACAACCCCGCTGGACTCAAACGCCCCATTAATTTGGCGCGGGCGGCTTTCTCGTTGTACTGCGAATGGCCCGGCGTCACCGAATCCTTGACCGACATTTCCCACTCGCGCTGCAGATCGAGCGCCTAGCGCTGATACAGCTTGCCTTCGCGCCACTCGAAACGGCGCCGGCCGTCGGGCGTGCGCAGCAGCGACAGATCGCTACCGATCTGCGGTGCGGCGGGGATTTCATCCGAGGAGTGGTGGGGTATCGGCGGCCGTAGTTCGGTGATGTAGCCTCGAGGTCACCGTAGCAACAAGGCAGGCAGATGAGCGACAACGTTTTAGTGCTGTACGGTTCGTACCGCTCGGACCGGATGGGCATCCGCCTCGCGGACTACGTCGTCTCGGGGTTTCGAGCGCGAGGCGTCGACGCCGAGCTGGTGGATGCCAAGGCGGTCGACCTGCCGATGCTGGACCGGATGTACAAGGAGCATCCGAAAGGCAACGCGCCGGCAGCGATGGAGGCGCTGGCGCAGAAGATCCGGCGCGCCGACGCATTCGTCTTCGTGACCGGCGAATACAACTGGGGCCCGCAACCCGGCCTGAAAAACCTGACCGATCACTTCCTCGAGGAGTGGTTCTGGAGACCAGCGGGGATTGCGAGCTACTCGGCGGGCCGCTTCTCCGGCGTTCGCGCCGGCACGGTCTGGCACGGCATCCTTTCGGAGATGGGCATGGTCGTTATTTCGAGCACGCTGGCGGTCGGACCGATTTCGCAGACGCTCGATGCCGATGGCAAGCCGACCGGCAGTGGCGGCGATGCGCTGAACAGGAGCTTTGTGCGTTTCGCCGACGACCTCGCCTGGTGGACCGAGGCCGCGCGCGATCAGCGTGCACGCAAAGCGCCGCCGTATTAGGCGAGAAATAGGTCGATGCAAAACCCTCCCGACAACCAGCTTCTCATATCGAAAACGCACCGCGTGATCACTGGAGGCTTCGGCGTGCTGTTCATCGCGTTGGTGGCAGTGCTTGCGGTGTGGTCCAACCCTCCGCTGCATCTGGGCGCAGCGCTCGCCGCCGTGGTCATCGGCGCGCTGGGGTTTGGCTCGCTTGATCAGCGCTATCCGCAGCAAGCGTTCGCTGCTGTCTGGCATCGGGCCGTTGCCGTGACGTGACGGTCAGCGGTCGGTGTGGAGCATGAACCACTCGGCCGCTGCATCCAGCATCGAATCGCGTACCTGTTCGTCGGTGTATCCGCTTCGGCCGCGCACGTGAAACGAGTGATCGGCGTCCTCGAAGAGCCTGGTCGTCACTGATTTGCCGAGGCGCCCGGTCACCTTGCGAATCAGCGCAACATCCGCCAGGGCATCGCGAGTTCCCTGCAGAAACAGCATCGGACACCTGAAGTGCGACAGATGCTCAGCGCGCTCCTGCGAGGGCTTATTCGCCGGGTGCAGCGGGAAACCGAAGAACACGAGACCGCAAACGGCAGGCAGAGGCGATTCGGCGTGAGCCTGCGAGGTCATGCGGCCCCCAAATGACTTTCCTCCAGCGAAGAGCGGAACGTGCGGCATCAGGTTGGCCGCCAGCGCGACCGCCGCGCGCACGGTTGCATGAGCGAGTCGAGGAGAATCCGGTCGCCTGGCGCCGCGCTCCATGTACGGGAACTGGTAGCGCAGCGTCGCGATGCCGCGCTCGGCCAACCCTGTCGACACGGACGCCATGAACGGGTGGCTCATCCCAGCGCCTGCGCCATGTGCGAACACATAGCCGGCTCGAGCGTCCTGCGGACAGCAGAGCAGGGCAGAGACAGTGTCGGTTTCGCTCACGTGAATAGTCAGCCGGCGATGTTCGGGAGCGTTCATCGCGCTAGGCTACCAACCGGGGCTGACTCTGGCCGAGGCGGCGGCATGAGGGCCGGCAACCTGTACTTCCTCGCTGGCGTGATCCCGCTGAACAAGGCGGGCAACGCAGTTCAGGGAACGACGATCGAGGAGCAGACACGGCTGGTGCTCGACTACATCGGCGCCACGCTCAAGTCGCAGGGAATGAGCTTGGACAATGTCGTGATGTCCGACGTCTACATGAAGGATCTCGACGAGTTCGGGGCGATGAACAAGATATGCAGCAGGCCGCGGTCGCCGCCGGGCACTTCGATCCGGTGTTACCGTTCCGGGCGGATTATTCACGACCGCTCGGCGCCGGCAAACGATTTGCGCAGGCGCGATAGCGCCCCTGATACACCGACTGCCGCGATAATCGACGGGTGAACGAGCATATTGCCCGCGATGTGGTGCTGGTCCGCGCCGTCGAAAGCGCCGACTCCGACCGCACGATCTTCACGGACGCCGACCGCATGCACGCCAGCCGCGCCGCTGCCG
>JBGTEW010000049.1:0-4791 GCA_041747615.1 Burkholderiaceae bacterium
CTTCGAGCGCTTCGAGCAGCCCGCGCGCGATCCACCAGAAGCTGCGCGCTAGGCCTCGCTGCGGCATGTGCTCGAGATCCGATAGCGCTTCGCGCATCCGCTTGCGCGGCGCCGCATCGTCCGAATTGCGAAGAAATCCGAGCAGGCCCAGCTCGAATCGCGCGCGCCGGTCGCGCAACTGGCGCGGCGTGAAATTGCGTGCTTCGATCTGATGAAACGCAGGGCGGCGCGACAGATCCGGAAAGACAAGATCGGCCGGATGAACCCGGCTCGCTTCGTTCAGCTGCAATACATCGCGGTAGTACGGAAAAAGCTTGATCGGCTGATTCGGACGACCGGACAAGAGCCCTTCCAGGTACGCCATCACTGCCGACAGCGCGGTCTCGATCGTGCGAATCGGGTCGGGCGAGCATTCCTTTGGATCGGCTTCGAAGCGGCGCGTCAACTGCTCGATCGCTTCGGTAACGAGTGCGACACCGCGCAAATCGAGGAGTTGCAGCGCGCCGTTGGCCTGGTGCACCTGATTGCGCGCGTTGCGCAGGCTGTCGACATCCTGCTTGTTGGCGACAAATGCCTTTAGCCCATTGACCGCTTCGGTGAGCGAATTACGAATCTCGTCGATGACCCACGCCAGCGGCGCAATATCGGGCGCAGCGCCTACCAACTGATTCGGATCGTGTTTTTCCGCCATGTTGTCTATCCGACGCGGAAGCGCGCGACCGATGCCTTCAATTCACGTGCGAGCGTTGCGAGCTGTCCGATCGACTGCGCCGCTTGCCGTGTTCCCTGCGACGTCTGTTCGGTCACCGACAATATGCGCTCGATCGATTGCGCCACGCCGCCCGCCGACTGCGACTGGTCGTTGGTGGCCGACGCAATCTTCTCCACCTGCTCGGTCAACTGGCGCGAGACGCGGCCGATATCCGACAGCGCGTTACCTGCGGCGTCGGACAGCTTCGCGCCTTCGACCACGCCCTGCGTACTCTTCTCCATCGCCGCGACGGCATCCTGCGTATCGGTCTGAATCGTGCGCACCAGCGCGCCGATCTGCTTGGCGGCTTCAGCCGAGCGATCGGCAAGACGCTGAACTTCTTCGGCCACCACCGAGAACCCGCGACCGGCGTCGCCGGCCGACGCGGCCTGAATCGCCGCGTTCAATGCCAACACGTTTGTCTGCTCGGTAATGTCGGTGATCAGCTCGACGATCTCGCCGATCTCCTGCGACGATTCACCGAGACGCTTGATGCGCTTCGCGGTCTCTTGAATCTGCTCGCGAATCTCGTTCATGCCGCTGATCTGGTTGAACACCGCGCGCTGCCCGCGCTCGGCGGCATCGAGCGAGGCTCGAGCGACCTTGGCCGATTCGCCCGCATTCTTCGAGACGTCGTTGATCTGTGATGCCATTTTCAACACCTTGTCGCCGGTGTCCTTGATCTCCTTCGATTGCGCTTCGGACGCGGTCAACAACCGGGTCGCGATATCGCGCGCCTGGGTCGACGCCGTGTTGACCTGCTCGGCCGTGTTGTTGATGCGCCCCACCAGCCCGCGCAACTCTTCGACCGTGTAGTTGACCGAGTCGGCAATGGCGCCGGTGATGTCTTCGGACACCGTCGCTTGCACCGTCAGATTGCCGTCGGCGACTTCCTGCAGCTCATTCATCAGCCGCAAAATCGCGGCCTGGTTGACGTCGTTGGTTTTCTTCGCATCCTGCTCGAGCCGTTCGGCCTGCATCCGCTGCACGTCCGCTTCCGAGGCGCGCTGGCGCGTGTCCTCCAGCAACACCTTGAATATCGCCAGCGCCGCAAGCAGCAGCCCGCCCCCAAACACGACCATCATGAAAAAGTTGACGACGCGCGTGCGTTGCTCCTGGGAGTAAAGCCCCCCCAGCTCGCCGACCTGCTGTCGCAGCGTTTCCGAGTCGCGCAGGATCGCGAGCTCGGCTTCCTTCGCCTGCACGACGGACTGCAGGCTGTCGATCGCACCTGCAATCGTTTTCTGGAACTCGCCGTAGATCTTCAGTAGCTCCTGCAGTCGCGACCTCGTTTCGGGGTCAGTGGCGGCGCCGATTCGCAGCGTGTCGCTGCCTGAGAGCAGCGCCTGGGTCAAATCGCGGAACTGATTGATGTCACGGCCCAGCGTCAGCGCCACTTCGGCATTCGCCACATTGCCCGCTACGAGAGAATTCGCGCTCTTGCCCAGCCGCTGCGTCAGTGTGACCAGCTGGGAGGCCGTCGCGATCTCGCGCGCCGGCGCACCGGATTGAAGCTTCAGAGAAGTGACCTCCTCGGTCAGCTGCTGCAGTCGCGGGCTTGTGTCGTTGATCCTGCTGATCACATCCGCGAAGGCCAGAAGCACTTTCTCGTTGGCCATGATGATCGACGCGGCCGCTTCGCTGGCGCGCCAGTTTTCCGACAGTTTCTGCAGCGCCGGCTGCGTGCCGTCACCGCCCGACGGCGAAAGATTGCGGACCGGGTCGCCATTGATCAAGGCATCAAGGTTTGCGGCAATCGCGTCCCGGCTTTCCCTGACTTCGGTAAATGCCACGCGGTTACCCGCAACCGCGTTCGGTGCCGCCTTTGCCAGCCGCTGCCCATGCATCAGCGAGTCGCCGACGATCTCGATCTGCATCGCGCCGTTGGCCGCCAGGCGATTATCGAAATACAGCACTGCAATGAAAAAGAAGAGAAACGTGCCCATCAAGAGCAGCAACACCTGGATCTGCAGATTGACCGGCCTGCTTCCGATCAGCGGCAATCGCATCGCGATCAGCCGGTCCATCAGGCGCATCGTCCCGCCGGTGCGGCCGGGGCGCTCGATCATGACGGTCCGCGGTGGCTCCGCCGAGTTCGTACGGGGCGATATCGTGTTCAGAGCCCCGGCCGCGCGAAAGGAATTGCCACGATTGCGGCTCGATCGCTCCTTCGGTTTCTTCTTGCCGGACGTCAGTCCCAAGTCGAGTGCCATTTAACCCTCCGCCACTACCCGCTTACACCACTCATATGCCGCCTTGAATCGAAGGCGGTTTCGAATCGCCGCTTTTAGCGGTCTGCTTTTCCGTGCGCGACGTATCACGCACCGCTCATATTCCGATCGATGCGAAACTGGCCGACGTTGCAAGCTCGCGCAATTCCAGTTCGGTCATTGTCAGCCCGTCGTTATCCCGATAGCGACCCTGCTCCCAGCTGGCGCGTCCCGTGAGGGCCGCTGCGTCAAGCAGCGTCAGGTCTTTCAGATTTCGAATGCCGAAGGCGCGCGTCACCAGAATGCCGGCGTTGACGCCAAGCACTTCTCCAATCACCAAAACCTGCTGAGTCTGATCTGCCGGCAGCGGATCACGGCCTGCGAGCTGGAGCAGGTCGACCACGCCGATCAACCTGCCACGCACGTTCGCCAGCCCCCGATACCATGGACGCGTCCATGGCACGGGTGCGATCTCCGGCAGGCTGACGATCTCGCCGGCAAGCGCCATTTCGACTAAATAGTTTTCCGGTCCGATCCGCACCGCCAGGCGCGTCGGTTCGACGGGTTTATTGGGCGCCTCTTTCAAGCGCTGCGCCAGCTGCGTCGAGAACTCGCGCAACTTGACTAGCTGTCGGCTGGAGGCGTCTTGGCTTGTTGCCATGTTGGTGCGAACCGTTACCTAATTGAACGCAGCAATTTTTTCGAGCAGCTCGTCGGGCTTGACCGGCTTCACGACATAGTCGCGCGCCCCCTGACGCAGGCCCCAGATGCGATCGGTCTGTTGATTCTTGCTGGTGCACATGATGATCGGAATATTCTGAGTAAGCGGGTCCTTGGACAATGCACGTGTCAGCTGGAAACCGTTCTGCCCTGGCATCACTACGTCCATCAGAATCAGATCCGGGGCCGTCGTCTTAACCTTGATCATCGCTTCGTCTGCATTCTCCGCGGTCGAGACAGAAAAGCCCTGCTTCGTCAGCATCTCGGTCAGAAAATGCCGCTCGGTCGGTGAATCGTCGACGATCAATACTTTTTTTATTGGCATAGCTCTCCCCGAAGCTGAACTCTTGGCCGCATGTTTATTGCATCGAATGCTGTCGCACGGCGGTCAGCAAGCTGTCCTTGGTGAAAGGCTTCGTCAGATATTCGCTGGATCCGACCATGCGCCCGCGCGCACGATCGAACAAACCATCTTTAGAGGAAAGCATCACCACCGGCGTCTTGTGAAAGCGTGGACTACGTTTTATCAGCGCGCAGGTCTGGTAACCATCCAGCCTTGGCATCAGGATGTCGCAGAAGATGATGTTGGGTTGGTGATCGTTGATCTTCGAGAGCGCTTCGAATCCGTCCTGCGCCAGTATCACCTGGCAGCCCGCCTGCGACAGGAAAATCTCCGCGCTGCGGCGAATGGTGTTCGAATCGTCGATCACCATGACTTTCTTGCCGCGAATTTCCGTAAAGTCCAGAGCCGGCATGTTTCGCAACCCATTCATGCTAATAACCGAGCCTGCGTTGTACGCGAAGCCGGCCCGCTCCCGGCGCCGAATACCGTGGTTCCGAGGTCAGATTTCAACCATTTCGAAATCTTCTTTGCGCGCCCCGCACTCCGGACATGTCCAATTCGGCGGAATGTCATCCCAACGAGTCCCGGGAGCCACTCCCTGGTCAGGCACGCCCGCCGCCTCGTCGTAGATCCAGCCGCAGATCAGGCACATCCACGTTTTCATCACCACGCCGGTCGTCATCTTGTTAATAAAATAAAAGCCGGCGTGAAAACCTGACTCGACGGCTAAAATCAACAGGTTAGCGCGGCATCATAACGTGCCATCA
>JBGTEW010000050.1:0-2442 GCA_041747615.1 Burkholderiaceae bacterium
AGCGCTCGCGCATCGGCCGGATAACCGCCGGACGAGCCCAGGAGCGCCGAAGTCAGGCGCCGCAGATGCTCGCGCTGCAGGTTGCGCCGCATCACATCGCTGTCAACGCCAGTGCGCGCTTCATCCCAGATCGAGCGCTGCACCGTTCCATACAGCTCCGAGAGCGTGAACGGATCGGACACTTTGCCTCGACTGCCCGCGCCACGCGCGCCGTTTTCGACCACACGACGCGCCACCACCGGGCTCATCAGCCGATTCAGCACATCGCGCTGCACGGTCAAGACGCGCTCTGGAAGATCGAGCTCGTGCGGCGACCCGGACGCGATGTAATTCCCCAGGTATCCGGAATCGCGCTCGAGCCGGTCTGTCACCAGCTTGCGCATGAACTCGGGCGATACCCTGAAACTGTCGCTGCGCAGCAGCCCGTCCGCAATCAGTGTCATGGCCTCCCGCTGTTTGGCCGCGTCGATCGGAGTGATCGGCAAGCGCGCGCTGCCCGCATGATCGTTGACGCGCTCGGAACCGCCGACATACTTGGCCGCCGTCCCCATTGCGTACCCCATCTGCACAAAGCCGGTCAGAAACCGGCGACGCAACACTGAATAGCTTTCACCGCTTCCCAATGGACGCTGTTCCAGACGCTGCCACAACTCCTGCGACAGTTTCAGACGGCGCTTGAAAAACGCGAGCGGATCATTGCCGAGATCGTTGTGATTGACCATCGGATCGATCGACACGCGGATATCCTCGTCAGTCGCAAAGGCGAGCTGCGGATCGCTGGCGCGTGAGGCGATCTTCGCCAACTCTGCGCCCTCCTGCTCCACACTGAACGGCTTGTACGCATACTCGAGCGCCCAGTAGTCGTAGGCACCCAGCGTCGGCGTGAAGTACGCGCCCTGCTTTTCGCCCTTCAACGCAAGATTGACTGGCGTGTATTCCATCACCGAGCCTGTAAGTCCGTGCCTCTCCGCATAAGACTTGTCGGACGCTTGCTGCAGATTCACCGCAGTCGATGCGCGGAAGTTGTGGCGCAGCCCGAGCGTATGCCCGACTTCGTGCATCGTGACGTCCTTAAGGAAATCGAAAACCAGCTGGTCGGCCTGCGGGCTGTCGGGATCGAACTCGCCGCGCGCTTCGAGCAGTGCGAGCGCGAAGCCCACCTCGCGCGCGGCGTGCTCAAAGTGAGTGCACAAACGGTCATGGCCGATGCCGACCGACGCCGGATTCAGTTCGCCCGAAGCCGGGTCGTACATCGGCGTGTACGTCACGACGCCTTCGGTTTTCAGCGCACGAATATTGCGCACGACGTTCGCGTCCCAGCCGATGTCGGCATCGAGAATTTCGCCGGTGCGCGGATCGACCTGAGACGGTCCGATCGCGCCGAACGATGGCGTTGCGGTCGCCATCCAGCGCACCGAGGCGTACTGCGGCTCGCCGAGGTCATAGTCGGCATCATCAGGTTGCTGCTTGACTACGATCGCGTTTTTAAAACCGACCCGTTCGAACCCCTTGTTCCACTCGAGAATGCCCTGGCGGATCGGCTCGCGATATTTCTCCGGGATCTCGTTGCCCAGATAGAAAGTGATTGGCTTCACCGGCTCCGACAGCTCGGCGTTCGGCTCTTTCTTCTCCATTCGCCAGCGCTGCACATACCAGCGTACCGGCAGAAACTTCGAGTTATCGCTGAAATCGACCTTCGGCGTGCCGAAGTGGCCAATCCGCGAATCGGCCAGCCGCGGCCGCATCGGAGCCTCCGGGAGCTTGGTGAACGTGTACAGAAAACCCAGGAAGAGGCTGCGCGGATCTTCGAGCACGACCGGCGGCGGATAAAACGGCGGTGGCGTTGCGCCGGGCATCGGCGGCGGTGGTGCGGGCACCGGAATACGCGGTTGCGCATAGTGCGCAGTCACGTCGAACACCGTGCGGTTCTCATCGGTCTTTGCCGACTGAATAAACGAGTTGCGCGCGTCGAAATGGAAAGAGTTGCGATACATGCGCTCGATCAAATGCGAAGCGCGCGGCATGTCGGTCATCAGCAACGCGTTGGCGTCGATCAGAATCGATTTGCGCTCCGGATGCGGCGCACTCGCGATGGGCGCCGATCCGAGCAGGCTGTCCGAAAAGCTGCTCTTGACTGCACGCTCCTCCGGTGAGCCGGGACGCGCGATAAAGGTCGTATTTTTTGCCAGCAGCTGCAAGTTGCCGGCCGCCTTGCGGAACTGCCCGACATACTCGCCGCCGGTGCCGTACCCAGTGCTGCCCTGCAGGCCGCCGAACAGCATCCGTTCGCCGATTCCGCGCGACATGTTGACCGACAGGAAAAAAGGCTTGTCGATCTGCTCTGGCGCGATCTCGATCCAGGTACGGTCGTCTTTCTGCCAGAGCGGGAAGAAGCCGGGAACCTGCTTCGCGCCTTTGACGACCTCCGCAAACGGCCGCGGC
>JBGTEW010000051.1:0-9899 GCA_041747615.1 Burkholderiaceae bacterium
CTCAGGACCGAAGTCGCAAAAGAACAGGAATGGAGTGCGCGCGGCGTACTCCTCACCCATGAACAGCATTGGTGGTGAGGGTGCAAGTAGTACCAGAGCAACCGCTGCGCGCAATGCGCGCGGATCGGCCAGCAGCGCCAACCGCTCGCCGAATGCGCGGTTGCCAACCTGATCGTGCGTTTGCGTGAACGAGATGAAAGCGCCGGCGGGAAGATCTGCGCTGCGCTCGCCACGCGCCTCATTGCCGCGAAACAGCGATGGTTCGCCCTGATACGCAAAACCCTCGGCGAGACAGCGGCCAAGCTGGCACAGCGGCCGCTCTGCGTAATCGACGTAATAGCCATCGCGCTCGCCGGTCACCAGCACATGCAGCGCGTGATGGATGTCGTCATTCCACTGCGCGGTCGCATGTAACGGCTCGCCGGCTGCATTACGCACCAGACGGCGCGCCTCGTTCCGGTCGTTCTCGAGCACGATGTGCACCTGGCGCTCGCCGGCACGTCTACGCACGGTATCGATCAGCTCGGTCACGATATCGGGTCGTGAATCATCGGCAATCGCGTGCACGGCGTCGAGCCGCAGGCCGTCGAACCGGTACTCGTCGATCCAGTACAGCGCGTTGTGAATGAAGAAATCGCGCACGGAGCGGCGGTCATCGCCGTCGAAGTTGAGCGCGGCGCCCCAGGGGGTCAGGTGCCGCGGGTTAAAAAATTGCGGCGCGTACAGGTGCAGGTAGTTGCCTTCGGGCCCGAAGTGGTTGTACACGACGTCGAGCACAATCATCAGCCGGTTGGCGTGTGCGGCGTCGACCATGCGCTTCAGGTCGTCGGCCGTGCCGTAACTGCGCGCGGGCGCAAATGGCAACACACCGTCGTAACCCCAGTTGCGACTTCCCGGAAATGCTGCAACCGGCATCAACTCGACCGCGGTGACACCCAGCTTGGCCAGATCCGCGAAACGCTCGGCGGCTGCGGCGAATGTTCCCGCCGGTGTGAACGTGCCGATGTGCAGTTCGTACAGAACCGCCTCTTCCCATGGCCGACCGCTCCAACTAGGGTGCTGCCAGTCGTAGGACCACGGATCGACCACCTCGCTCGGCGCATGCACGCCATCCGGATTCGAGCGCGACGCCGGATCAGGTACGGCACTGCCGCCGTCGACGTTAAATGCGTAGCGCGCGCCTGCTGGCAGGCCCGGCGCACGCACTTCGAACCAGCCGTCTTCCACATTGGCCATCGGCCGCACATCTTGGCCGCCGGCACCGAGAACGACCGCTACGTCGCGAGCTGCCGGCGCCCAGAGCCGGAAGCGTGTCGCGCCGTCTTCGATCTGGGCGCCGAACGGCATCCGGTGCGCGTACTTCATCCAGGCTGCGCCAGTCGTTGCAGCAGCACCAGTGAACGGCCCGCCACCGCGTACCTGCCGCACGGCTGGAACGTGCCGTCCGGAAGCAGCCCATCGTCACGATCGGTGTCGACCAGCGCCAGCCATCCGGCGGCGTGGTAATCGGGCAGGGTGAAGTCGATGGTGTCATGGTGCGCGTTGAACAGCACCAGAAAATCGTCATCGCGCACCGGTCGGCCGCGCTCGTCGAGTTCCCCCAGCGCAGTGCCTGAGAGGTAAATGCCCAGGCAACGAGCGAAGTCATGACTCCACTCATGTGCGGTCATTTCAGTGCCGTCGGGCTGCAGCCACGCAATCTCGGCGGGCGCACTTCCCTGCAGCGCACGGTCTGGGAAAAAATGCTTACGGCGAAACACCGGATGCTCGCGCCGCAGGTGAACCATCCGGCGCGCGAACTCAAGCAGCCGCAGCTTTCTCTCGTCGAGCTCCCAATCGATCCAACTAATCGGGTTGTCCTGGCAATACGCGTTGTTGTTGCCCTGCTGCGTGCGCCCGATCTCGTCGCCTGCAAGCAGCATCGGTACGCCTTGCGACAGGAAAAGGCTCGCAAGCATATTGCGCACCTGGCGCCCGCGCAGCGCGTTGATCGCCGGATCGTCGCTCGGTCCCTCGACGCCGCAGTTCCACGAAAGATTGTTGTCGCTGCCGTCTCGATTCTCTTCAGCGTTGGCCTCGTTGTGTTTCGAGTTATACGAGACGAGGTCGTGCAGCGTGAAGCCGTCGTGTGCGGTGACGAAATTGATGCTGGCGTGCGGCCGCCGTCCGTTGATTCCGTACAGGTCGGACGACCCGGTCAGGCGGCGCGCGAAGTCGCCTATGAGGCCATCGTCGCCTCTCCAGTAGGCGCGCATCGTGTCGCGATACTTGTCGTTCCATTCGGTCCATCCGGGCGGAAAGCTGCCGACCTGGTAGCCGCCTTCGCCGAGGTCCCACGGCTCGGCGATCAGCTTCACGCGAGCCAGCACCGGGTCATGCCGCAGAAGCTCGAAAAACGACCCGAGGCGGTTGACCTCATGTAGCTCGCGCGCCAGCGCCGAGGCGAGGTCGAACCTGAATCCGTCGACGTGCATCTCGGTGACCCAGTAGCGCAGCGAGTCCATCAACAGCTGCAGCACGCGCGGGTGTTGCATGTTGAGCGTATTGCCGCAGCCGGTGAAGTCCATGTAGCTGCGCCGTGCGTCCGGCCGCAGCTGGTAGTACGAGGTATTGTCGATACCCCGAAAACTCAGCGTGGGCCCCATCTGGTCACCCTCGGCCGTGTGGTTGTAAACGACGTCGAGAATTACTTCGAGCCCGGCGGTGTGCAGCGCTCTGACCATCGTCTTGAATTCGTTGATCTTGCCCGACGCCGAATAGCGCGCGTCGGGCGCGAAGTAGCCGATCGTGTTGTAACCCCAGTAGTTACGCATCCCCTGATGGCTGAGCCGCCGATCATCCAGAAATGACTGAACCGGCATCAACTCGACCGCCGTCACGCCCAGGCGCTTCAGGTAATCGATAACAGGCGCTGTGGCGAGCCCGGCGTAGGTACCGCGCAGGTGCGGCGGCACTTCAGGGTGCTGCATCGTGAACCCGCGCACGTGCAGCTCATAGATCACTGTCTCGTGCCACGGCACGCCCGGCGGGCGATCGTCGCCCCATGTAAAGGCCGGCTCGACAATCTTGCACTTGGGCATCGCCGCGGCGCTGTCGCGGCGGTCGAACGAAAGATCACCGCGCTTGTGGCCGATCGTGTAGCCGAACAGCGCATCGTGCCAGCGCAACGTGCCCACGATGTTGCGCGCGTAGGGATCGAGCAACAGCTTGTGCGGGTTGAAGCGCAGCCCATCGTCCGGGCGGTACGGCCCGTACACGCGATAGCCGTAAAGCATTCCGGGTCGCGCTTCCGGTAGATAGCAGTGCCAGACCTGATCGGTGCGTTCGATCAGGTCGACCCGCTGAACCTCGCGCCGGCCGGTGGTATCGAACAGACACAACTCGACGCGCTCGGCGTGCTCGGAGAACAGCGCGACGTTGACGCCATCCCCGTCCCAGGTAGCGCCGCGCGGCTCGGCCCGGCCCGGCCACACGGCGTTGATCGGCTTCAAATGATGATGTTCCGATGCGGGTCCATCAATGCTCCTATTTTGTGTTGCCAGAAGTCTTGCTGGTTATAGGGCCGGGGGGCGGTCGTCGCGTATTGAAGATTCGCCTTCCGGTCGTCGCGACCATCGCTCGAGCAGCTCGCCCGCGCGCTTCGCGCCGCCGATTCCGAACGCGAGCGCCAGCGCCAGGCCGATGGCTGTAACGATGATAAGGAACGTCTGCCGGATGATGTCCCCGAGACCTAGCTGGTCGAGTGCGATCAGGATCACGAACACCATGATCGCGTACAGCGCGAAACGCCCCAGCAGATCGGCGTCGCTCATTCCAACATTTTCGCAATACGTGCTCACCGCCGCGCCGACGAAGCGAGCGAAGTAAGCACCGAACGCAAGGATCAGTACAGCAACCATCACTTTCGGCACGAACAATACGACGCGTCCGATCAAATCTGTCACGTACGAGAGGCCCATGCTGTTGAACGCAATCATCAGCGCCGCGAGAATCACGAGCCAATACACCAGCAGGCCCAGCACGTGGGTGGTGTCCGCGGAGCCACCACCCTGCCGAAGGAAGAGATCGATCCCGGCCTTTTCGGTCACGATGTTGAAGTTGACGGCGCGCAGCATGCGCACCGTCGCATAGCGCGCAGCCTTGGCCACTAGCCAGCCCAAAACCAGAATCACGATCGCGAGCAGCACGCGCGGCAGAAACTGTCCTACCTGGTGCAGCGACGCCCGTATCGGCTCAAGCAGCATTTGCATGTTTTCCATCTCGTTACCTTGTGTATGACCTCGTCGTATGGGTTCCGCCGCGTCAGGCGTCTGTCGCGAGCAGCCGGCTGATTCCACGAAGCGGGACGCGCAGCCAGTCCGGCCGGTTCTCGGATTCGTAGTTCAATTCATACATTGCCTTTTCCAGTACGAACAGCTCGAGCAGGGCGCGGCGTTGCGCCTGCGCGCCCGGCAGCCCAGCCGCGTCTACGACCTGGTCGTAGCTTTCGATAAACGTCTTTTCCGTCTCTAGCAGCCACGCGGCGCCGAGGCGCTCGCGCAATGTCTGCGTGTCCGCGCTGCTGCCAGCGCTGCGCAGCAGTGCCGAACTCAGCGCGTAATCGAACGAGCGCAGCATTCCCGCGACGTCCTTCATCGGCGAGTGCTTCTCGCGCCGCTGATCCAGCGTGCGCGCAGGCTCGCCTTCGAAATCGGTGATCATAAAATCGTTTTGCACCAACAGCACCTGACCCAGGTGATAGTCGCCATGAATTCGGATGCGCATACCACCGTCGCGGTCCGCAGCGTGCGCGTCGAGGCGCGCCAGAATCGCGTTGCGTGCTGCGAGTACCTTTGAGACGTCAGCGCGCGTAGCCTCAGGCAGCGTCGCCGCGCGTCGCTGCAGACGATCGAGCGCGACAACAGCCGCAGCGCGCGCACTCTTGACCCATCCCGCCACGTCATCCGGAGTGATCGGCACCGGAGTGAACGCCGGATCATCGCGAGCACTCGCCAGCGACGCATGCAGTTCGCCGGTGCGCGTGCCGAGTGCGCGCACCAGCGCCAGATAGCCGCCGTGCACAGTCGCGGGCACCTCGGTGAGATCAGCCGGAGCCGGCACTTGCTCCAGGAATCGCTCGAGATAGTTAAGCGTCGTGGTCCAGCCGTCTCCCTGATTCTCGACATAGCCTTGAAGCATCGCGAGCGTCATCACCCGGCCATCGTCGGCGAGGTAATCGATCGTGCCGGCCATCGGCACGCTGTGCGCGAAACCAACCCCAGTCAGGTAACGCCCCATCTCAACTTCAGGGTTCACGCCGCCCTGCAGCCGGCGATACGCCTTCAGGAACAACCTGTCTCCCATCACCACCACGCTGTTGCTACTCTGCGCACCGGGAACGCCGACCGCTAAAGCCTCGGCAGCGTTGCCCGCCAGTCGGCCAAAGGCAGGCAAAGGCGAGAAGCGGAGCTTTCCCTTAGCGGTCTTCAGTTCCGTGCCTGCTCCGATCGAACGCACCAGCTCACGACAGAACGCCTCGTCAGCGAACGCATCAGCCATCACGCCGACCTTGGCCTGTTGCCGAACTCTTGCGACCGCAAGCGGCAGCAGCGCGGCTAGCCGTTCGTCGTCGGGCTCCCAGCACAACATCAGCGGCAGAAAATAGGTTTGCGGATCGCCGTTCGCACCTTCCACCTGCGCCAGCGAGACCAGCCACGAATGCGTGCCCTGCTGCCACTCAACGTGATCGTCGAGTGCTACGCGCTTGACCGGCTCGCCCTTGGCGGCATACCAGCGCCGCTCGGCGACGAATTCAGGCAACACCTCGCGCTCGAATTGCGCCCGTCCTTTTTCAGCCAGCGCGATGCGCCACGGCACGACGCGGTCGCGGAACAAACTGGCCCACCCATCGAACAGCACCATCACCGGTAACTCGTGCGCGGGTAACCGGTCTACGTGCCACTCCGGCACTTCCGCACTGGAAGCAAGCCGGAACCAGAGAAACCCGTGTCCCGCAAGCGTCAGCAGATAGGGCAAATCTCCGATCGGCGGGAACGGCGTACGCCCCATCAGCTCGACCGGCACCCGCGTCTTGAAACGGGACAGGTCGAGCTCGACCGGCTGCGCATTGCGCGCGAGGTTGGCGACGCATAGAACGGCCTCGTCCGCGTACTCGCGGATATACGCGAGAATCTTGCGGTTGCCCGGCCTTAAAAACGTGAGCTTGCCGCGCCCGAACGACTGAAAGTCCTTGCGCACCGAGAGTAACCGGCGTGTCCAGTTCAGCAGCGAAGACGGCTCGCGCAGTTGTGCCTCGACATTGACCGCCTCGTAACCGTAAATCGCATCCATGATCGGCGGCAGGTACAGCCGCTGCGGATCGGCCCGCGAGAAGCCGGCGTTACGCTCGGGCCGCCATTGCATCGGTGTACGCACGCCGTCGCGGTCGCCGAGATAGATGTTGTCGCCCATTCCGATTTCGTCGCCGTAATAAAGCGTCGGTGAGCCGGGCATCGTCAGCAGCAGGCTGTTCATCAGCTTGATGCGGTTCATGTCGTTTTCAAGCAGAGGAGCGAGACGGCGGCGGATGCCGATGTTGATGCGCGCGCGCGGGTCCGCGGCGTACATTTGGTACATGTAGTCGCGTTCCTTGCTGGTCACCATCTCGAGCGTCAGCTCGTCGTGGTTGCGCAGGAATATCGCCCACTGGCAATTGTCCGGAATGTCGGGCGTCTGCTGCATGATCTCGGTGATTGGGTGCCGGTCCTCCTGCGCGATCGCCATGTACATGCGCGGCATCAGCGGGAAGTGATAGGCCATGTGGCATTCGTCGCCGTCGCCGAAGTACTCGCGCACATCTTCAGGCCACTGGTTGGCCTCGGCCAGCAGCAGCACGTTTGGATAGTGCGCATCGACCAGCGCCCGCAGCTCCTTCAGCACCACGTGCGTCTCCGGCAGGTTCTCGTTGTTGGTGCCTTCGCGCTCGCACAGGTAGGGGATGGCGTCGAGCCGGAAGCCGTCGACGCCCATGTCGAGCCAGAACCGCATCACCCGAAAGATCGCCTTCCTTACCTGCGGGTTGTCGAAATTCAGATCGGGCTGATGGCTGAAGAACCGGTGCCAGTAATACGCTTTTGCCGTCTCGTCCCAGGTCCAGTTCGACTTTTCGGTATCGGTGAAAATGATCCGCGTGCCGCTGTACTTGGTGGGATCGTCACTCCACACGTAGAAATCGCGCTTCGGCGAGCCCTTAGGCGCTAGCCGCGCTGCCTGGAACCACGGGTGCTGGTCTGACGTGTGGTTGACGATCAGCTCGGTGATCACGCGCAGGCCACGCCGGTGCGCCTCGCGCACGAAGTGCTGAAAATCGGCACGCGTCCCATACGCAGCATGCACGTTGCGGTAATCGGCGACGTCGTAGCCGTCATCCCTGAGCGGCGATGGATAAAAAGGCAGCAGCCAGATCGTATTGACGCCAAGGTCCTTGACGTAGTCGAGCTTCTCGGTCAGTCCGCGGAAGTCGCCAATGCCGTCATCATTGGAGTCGAAAAACGCCTTGATGTGCAGCTGGTAGATGACGGCATCCTTGTACCAGCGGTGGTCGGTGACGTCGCGCGCAATCGGCGGCAGGTCGCCCTGCGCGGTGGATTGTCCGGTCTGCCCGTTCCTCACAGGAAGTAATCGAAATCGCGCTCGGTGCGCACACTGCGTCGCACGAGGAAAATGTGGGCCGGCACGCGCGCCGGGTCCAGCAACACGAAATTGTGCGCACCCGTCCACAGATAGCGCGCATCGGTCAGCAGGTCATGCATCTGGAACGGGCGATCGTCATCGAGTCCGAGGGCGGCGAGATCCAGCGTGACCCAGCCCGACTGCGGGTTGCGCGGGTCGAGGTTGACGACGACCAGCACGGTGTTGTTGCTCGCCGCGTCGACCTTCGCGTAGCAGATCAGTTCGTCGTTATCGACCGGGATGAAGGTCAGTCCGGAGTCGCTTTGCAGCGCAGCGTTGTCGTTGCGCGCCGCGTTGACGCGTGCGATAAAACCCGACAGGCTGTCGGCGCGCGCGAGGTCCCAGTGACGCACCTCATATTTTTCCGAATTCAGATACTCCTCGGCGCCCGGCTCGCGCGGCGTACGCTCGAGTAATTCGTAGGCGGGTCCGTAAATGCCGTAGTTGGCTGACAGCGTCGCGGCCAGGACGAGGCGCGACATGAACGCCGGGCGCCCACCCAGCTGCAGGTATTCGGGCAGGATGTCCGGCGTATTGGGCCAGCAGTTGGGCCGAAAATAATCGCGCCCGGGACCTTGCGTCAGCTCGGTGAAGTACGCGGTCAACTCGCGCTTGGTATTGCGCCACGTGAAGTAGGTGTACGACTGAGTGAAGCCAACCTTTGCAAGCCGGTGCATGACCTTGGGCCGCGTAAACGCTTCCGATAGAAACAGCACGTCGGGATGGTCGCGCCTGATGCGGTCAATGACCCACTCCCAGAACGCAAAGGGTTTGGTATGCGGGTTATCGACGCGAAAAATGCGCACGCCTTCGCCGATCCAGAACTCGAACACGCTGGCGAGTTCGAGCCATAGCGTTTCCCAATCCTCCGACTCGAAATTGAACGGATAGATATCCTGATACTTCTTCGGTGGATTCTCCGCGTACTGGACCGTGCCGTCGGGGCGCTGTCGAAACCACGACGGATGCTCCCGCACGTAGGGATGGTCGGGTGCGCACTGGAACGCGATGTCGAGCGCGAGCTCGAGTCCCTGCTTGCGTGCAGCCGTAACGAGCGCCCGAAAATCGTCGAGCGTGCCGAGTTGCGGATGGAGCTCCTTATGACCTCCTTCGACCGCGCCGATCGCCCACGGACTTCCGAAGTCCGACTCCAGCGGGTCGAGCGTGTTGTTGCGCCCCTTGCGGCGCTCGCGTCCGATCGGATGGATCGGAGGCAGGTACAGAACATCGAAACCCATCTTCGACACATACGGCAACCGCGCAACGCAATCGCGCAGCGTGCCGTGCACGCCGGCGGGTTCGACGCACGAGCGCGGGAACAGCTCGTACCAGGTGCTGTAGCGTGCGCGAGCGCGATCGACCTGCAGCGGAAACTCGACCGGATACGTCGTAGCCAGGCTGCGATCGGGGTGACGCATCGCCACCGCGGCGAGCTCGTCATCCAGCGCAAGCGCACGCAGGGCTGGTATCTCCTCCACCTCTCGCAGTTGCGCTGACCATTTGGCGAGCTGGCGACGGTCCACCCCACTCGCGCGCCGGGCTGCCGCGTCGATCAGATCAGCGCCCACGCGCGCAGCGATCCGCAGGTCGTCCGCATCGACGCGACGCTCGAAGTCGTGGCGCCAGGACAGAAAGCTGTCGACCCACGCAGTGATTGTGTAGCGGTAGCGTCCCGGCGCTGGCACGGTGAACGCTGCGCTCCATCGGTCGTTGTTGAGCACCACCATCGGCGTCTCTTGCCATTGCGTCTCGTCATCGCGCCGGTGCCGCAGCATGCAGGCCAGCATGTCGTGCCCATCAGCAAAGCAGTCGGCCTCGACATCGACGCGATCGCCCACCAAACGCTTGACCGCAAAACGACCGCCGTCGACTGCCGGTGTGATGGCCTCGATCACCGCGCGCGCGCGGCCATCATCGGATGGCAAGCTCTGCCGCGATGTCGACGCAGCCTTGGGACGTACCACTACTTCAGCTCCGGCTTCAGAAACACGGTCGAAAGGGGCGGCAGCGTCAGCGCGAGGGACTGGAAACAGCCTTGCGCCGGCACGGGCGCGGCCGTGACACCGCCCAGGTTGCCGACGCCGCTGCCGCCGTACTGAACGGCGTCGCTGTTGAGCAGCTCGCACCAGTAGCCGCCCTCGTGGACGCCAACTGCGTAATTGGTGCGTACCACGGGCGTGAAATTGCAC
>JBGTEW010000052.1:0-8310 GCA_041747615.1 Burkholderiaceae bacterium
TTCGGAGGTGACGTCAACACGGATGAAGAACCAGAACCAGTAGCCGCCAACAAGGACCATCAGGGCGCCGATCCACCACAGCATGGGCCAGATCTGCGGCGTAGCTGCCGCGCCAGTGGGATAGCGGAACACCATAACCGCTGTGGCCACCACATAAAGGATGAACCCATACATGCCGAGCAGGTGCGCCACTCGCCGTTTCGGGTTACAGAACTCTCCCGAAGCGAGCACGTCGACTACCGCGGTCTGCACGGCGATCGAGACGAGCTCGCCGCTGCCCAGCTTGCGGCCCTTCGCCCTTGACGTGCGCATGTTGGTGAAGAAATAGCCTGCGCTACCCTTGTGGATGACGTCGAACAGCGTCCCTATCACCACGGCCAGCGCCATTACGACCAGGAAGCCTTGCAGAAAGCCGGCAGGCAACGACGCGCCCGCGACGGCGAATGGATTGAGACTTAGCATGGAATCTTTCCTCTCTTAGGCCTTGCTAACGAGGCTCCCTCGCAAAAAGCGGCCTGCTCGGATGGGGTTCACGTTCGCAACGGATGCCCGACTGTGCCACGCACTTCGCATGTCCGCCAATTCAACTCGTTTATCCGCCGATAAGCCATAGGCTCGTCGCGACAGGTAGCAACTGCGCACGGTACGCCCGGGTATTATGAGCGCGGTGCCGCAGTGCAGTGCGGCCACTTGATGAGCGGTTCCCTCGTGTCGGATCGAAGACTCCAGGTTTTTAATGCCGTGGCGAAACATCGGTCCTTCACGAAAGCGGCTGACGCCCTGTGCATGACGCAGCCTGCCGTGACTTTTCAGATCAGGCAGTTGGAGGAGCAGCTCAACACGCGCCTCTTCGACCGCGCGCAGGGACGTATCAGTCTCACCTTGGCTGGAACCATTGCGCTCGAGTACGCGGATCGCATCCTTGCTCTTTCCGCGGAGCTGGACTCGCGCATGAAGGAGTTGAGCGGGCAGTTCGCCGGCCCGTTGTTGATTGGCGCGAGTACGACTATCGCCGACTTCCTGCTGCCGCAGATACTCGGCGCATTCAAGGCCCGTTATCCGGCGGTCGTTCCGCGGCTCTTCGTTGCCAATTCGGAAGCGGTGCAGGATCGAATCGCGCAGCGCAGCCTCGATCTCGGTTTCATCGAGGGCGATTCGCACCTGCCGACGCTGGGCGCCGACGTTTGTTGTGACGATGAGCTGCAGGTCGTGTGCGCGCCATCGCATTCGTTGGCGAAGCAGAAGTTCGCGACGCCGCAGTCGCTTATGGAACACGCCTACATCAGCCGCGAGGTGGGTTCCGGAACGCGCGAAGTCATCGACCACTACGTGCAAAAAGCCGGCCTTGTGTCCGACTCCCTTCAGGTCGTGATGGAGGCGGGCAGTCCGGAAGCGCTGAAGGGTTTGGTGGCAACGGGCCTCGGATTCGCAATCATGTCGCGCGCGACAGTGGCCAAGGAAGTTCGCCTCGGCGAGCTGGTCCGGATACCGCTGTCACCACGCCTGATACGCCATCTGTACGTGGTGTATCCGAAGGAAAGGTTCCATTCCAGCCTCGTCAGCGGCTTCGTGCAGTTTGCTAAGGAGCGTCTTGCGGCTCTGAAAGATGCAGAAGAACTCGCTGCTGCATTGACTTAATTGGCCGCGTAGTGCTCGCGCAAAATTTCGAGAACCTCAGGCCGCGAGAACTCGGGCGGCACCGCACTACCCTCGGAGAGCCATTTCCGCAACTGCGTGCCTGACACCTGCAGCTGATCGCCTTCACTGTGCGGACACGTTCGTCCCGACGCCATCCCGCCGCAGGCATAGCACCAGAACGCAACGTCGATCTTCAGCGGTTGTGTTTCGAGCGAGCCCCGCGGGATCTCGTCGAAAATGCGGTGCGCATCGAAGGGTCCGTAATACTTGCCGACGCCGGCGTGATCGCGCCCGACGATCAGGTGCGAGCAGCCGTAGTTCTGACGAAACAGTGCGTGCAGCAGCGCTTCGCGCGGCCCGGCATAGCGCATGTCCAGCGGATAGCCGGCCTGCACGACGGTACCGGCACGGAAATATTTTTCGATCAGCGCCCGTATCGCACGCGTACGCACTTCTGCGGGAATGTCACCCGGCTTCAGATTGCCGAGCAGTGAGTGAACCAGCACGCCGTCGCAGACCTCGATCGCGATCTTGGCCAGATACTCGTGCGAGCGATGCATCGGATTGCGCGTCTGGAACGCTGCCACACGCGACCAGCCGAGCCGCTCGAATTCGGCGCGAGTCTCGGCGGGCGTCATGAACAACCCGCCGTACTTCGCCTTGAAACCACCGTCGGAGAGCACCTGAACCGAACCGGCGAGATTCACTTCGCCCTGCTCCATCACCATTTTCACGCCGGGGTGCTCGAGATCCGTGGTGCGGAACACGGACAGGCACTCGTGCGCCTTGTCGATCGAATACTTCTCCGAGACCGTCATCACCGCGAGCAGCTCGTCGGCACCGTCGCCCGCCAGCGCGATATCGTCGCCGACGCGAATCGAACTGGCGGTCTCTGCATCGACCGACAACGTGATCGGGATCGGCCAGAAGAGACCGTCCGCCGTACGAAAGTTGTCGCAGACTCCCTGCCAGTCGGCGCGCGTCATGAAGCCTTCGAGCGGCGTGAAGCCGCCGATGCCGAGCATGATCAGATCGCCTTTTTCGCGGGAACTGACGCGAATCGACGGCAGCGTCCGCGCACGCACGAGCGGCTCGCCAGCCTGCATCAGCGGCTTGAGGCCACTTCCTCCGTGCGGCGTGACCAGGTCGGGCAGAAGCGCTCCCGGATGAGTTTGTACAAGAACCCGGAGTATGTCGTAATTATTCTGTATGACGTTGCAACTCTAAGGACAAATGAATCAATACACACTGATAGAGGCAGGGCACGGTCACGCCTTTCATCTCGCAAGAGGCGAGCGTATGCGGATTGGATTGCCGGAAGGGCCGCAGGTGGCCGACCTGTTCGCGTTCGCGCTGCCCGACCTGAACGAACATTTATCGACAGAACACACGCGCTCCTGCCTGCAGCGCCTTGCGCCACGCGTCGGAGAGGTTTTTTTTTCGAGCCGTCGCAGACCAATGCTCGCCTTTGAAGAGGACAGTTCGCCCGGGGCACACGATCTTCTCCTGTCGGCTTGCGACCAGGCGCGCTACACGCTGCTCGGACATCCGGCACCGCACCGCAACTGTGTGGCGAACATGGTCGAGGCACTGGCCGCCCTCGGGTTGAAACCGCCGCAGATTCCAAGTCCGGTCAATGTCTTCGAGAAAGTCGCGATTGGCGGCGACGGCAGTCTTGTCATCGAACCGCCGCTCGCCGCGCGCGGCGACTACGTCACGCTGCGTGCTCTTATGGACCTGGTCTTCGTGATCTCTGCCTGTCCGATGGATATCGTGCCCACAAACGGTCCCGACCTGCGGCCCAAAGCGGTTTTCGTGGAGCGACTGGACGCGCTAGCGTAAAGTCGTGAATGCGGACTTCTTACTATGTTAGTAAGAGCCGCTTCGTTAAGTCGGGAGGCTTAAATGTCGGTACGTTCTGTTGCATTACCGATGACGCGTCGTGTTGCGCTCCGCATCGGCCTGGTTGCATTGAGTCTCATTCCCTTCACTGCTAGCGCCGCCTCGATGAAGGAAATCCAGGCGCGCGGCTACATGACCGTCGCCACCGAGGATGACTACGCTCCGTTCGAGTTCGTCGAGGCCGGCAAGCCCAAAGGCTTCCACCATGACGTCGTCGCCGAGCTGAAGAAGTACGCGAAATTCGAGATCAGGCAGGAGATCCTGCCCTGGACCGGCCTGTTGGCGGCGGTTTCGACCGGCAAGTACGACACCGCGATCACGGGAGCGATTGTCAGTCAAGAGCGTCTGAACGTCTTCAATTTCGTTGCCCCCGTGGCCGGCGCCACGCACTACTACATCAAGCGCGCCAACGACGATCGCATCAAGAGCGTGAAGGATTTAAACGGCCTCACGGTCGGCGTGCAGGCCGGCAGCGTGCTCCTATCGCGCCTGCCCGAGCTGGACGCCATGCTGAAAAAGACCGGCGGCAAACTCGGTAAGGTGGTCGAGTACACGTCATACCCCGAGGCCTATAAGGATCTCGAGAACAAGCGCATCGACTATGTCGTGAACAGCATCATCAACACCAGGTCTCTGATCAAGGAGCGCGGCAACGTGTTCGCAATGGGCCAGCCCGTTTCCGGACCCGGTTTTCACGCTTGGCCGGTGCCAAAGGGCAATGAGGAACTTCTGAACTATCTGAACCAGTTCGTCGCTCACTTGCGATCGACAGGCAAGCTCGCCGAGCTGCAGAAGAAGTGGTTCGGCACTGCCTTTCCCGATCTGCCGAAAGAGCCGATCAAGAGCTTTGATCAGTACAAGAAGCTGGCGGGCATGCAGTGATGCCATTCGCCCACGGGACACTCTGCCCGTAAGGCGTCGAACTGAACGCAGCAGCCTTCGATACGCTGCTGCTCGGCGCTTGGACGACGGTCTGGATCTCTGCCGTCGCCATCGCCGGCGGCGTTCCATTGGGCCTCGCGCTGGCTCTGCTGCGCGAGGCCCGAATTCCCGTTATCGGTCACTTGATTGTTCTCTACGTAAGCTTCGGGCGGGCGACGCCGCTCGTGACTCTTGTGCTTTTCATTTTCATTGCAGCGCCGGTCATGGGCCTTCCGCTCGACCGTTACACGGCGGCGCTGGTTACGCTGATCCTGAACACGGCGGCTTTTAACGCCGAGATCTGGCGCGCGGCCATCCGCAGCTTCCCGCACGAGCAGATCGAGGCAGCTCGTGCGGCGGGCATGTCGCGACTGCTTATTTTCCGCCGCATCATGCTGCCCCAGATCTGGATCACTGCCCTGCCAGGCCTCGTCAACGAGATGACATTGCTGATCAAGGCAAGTCCGGCGATCGCCGTGATCGGCATCGTGGACCTCACGCGCGTCACCAATCAGATCGCGGCCATCACCTACGAGCCGCTGCCGCCGATTCTGATCGCGGCGGCTCTCTACATGCTCGTGATTGGCGCCCTCGTCCGTATGCAGCGCCTGCTCGATGAGCGCGCGCGGCGCTTGGCGATGTGAGGGCGCGCGAAATGAACAAATGGGAAATCCTCTGGAACCACCGCGACATGATCCTGGTGGGATTCCAGAATACGTTGCTGCTGTTCAGCGTGTCCGCTGTCGCTGCGTTCCTGCTCAGCGCAGCGATTGTGCTTGCGATCCAAACGCGCAGCGGCATCATCAGCCGCTCGATGCGCGCCATCGTGGACGGCATGCGCATGCTTCCCTTCCTGATGTACGCCTACATTCTCTACTACGGCCTGCCGAGCCTGGGCGTCAGCATGGATGCCTGGACGGTGGGGTTCATTTCACTGATCACCTATCACGCCGCGTACTTTGCCGAGATTTTGCGCGGCGCATGGGCAACGTTGTCGACGGGCCAGGCGGAGTCCGCTCGCGCGCATGGTTTCACAAGCTTTGGCATGTACCGACGTATCGTCCTGCCGCAGCTCGTGCTGCGCACCGCCCCGGTGCTGGGCAATCAGCTCATCATCTGTTTGAAGGACACGGCTTTTTTGTCGATAATCACGGTGCGCGAGCTTACGTCCGCAGCTGCGTCGGTGCAGTCCATGTACTTCATTCCCTTTGAAGCATTCATCGTTGCGATCGGACTATATTGGGTGACCAGCATCCTCATCGAGCTGTTAATTGCCCGCTTCGGCTTTGCCGCGGAGCGAAGAGGCCTTGGATACGCAGCCACAGCCACTAGCCGTTGAAGTTCGCAGCGTCTTGAAGAGCTTTGGAGAGCTCGAAGTACTGCGTGATGTCAGTCTGGACGTCGCGCGCGGACAGACGGTCAGCATTCTCGGTCCTTCCGGCTCCGGAAAATCCACGCTCCTTCGTTGCATCAATTGGCTGGAGGAACCGGACAGCGGCGAGATCTTCATCGCCGGCGAGCGCATCGGCACGCGCGACGGCAAACATATGTCCGACCGCGAGCTCGCGCAAATGAGAGCGCGCATCGGCATGGTGTTCCAGAGTTTCAATTTGTGGCCGCATCTGACCGTTCTGCAGAACGTGACCGAGGCGCCGATCCACGTTCTTGGGCTGAAGAAAGACGAGGCGATCGCGCGCGCCGAGAAGCTTCTCGATAAGGTCGGCATTGGCGACAAGCGGGACGTCTATCCCTACGCACTCTCTGGTGGGCAGAAGCAGCGCGTCGGCATTGCACGCGCGTTAGCAATGAATCCAGCCGTGATTCTGTTCGACGAGCCGACCAGCGCCCTCGATCCCGAGCTCGTGGGCGAGGTTCTGGCCGTGATGCGCGCACTGGCCGAGGAAGGCATGACCATGGTCGTGGTGACTCATGAAATGGATTTCGCCCGCGACGTCTCCGACGAAGTCGTGTTCATTGACCAGGGACTGGTAGTCGAACGCGACAAGCCGGAAGTGTTTTTCTCGAATCCGAAGAGCGCGCGCGCGCAACAGTTCCTCAGCCGCTACAAATGACCGCCGTGCCACAGCAGCCGCCCGATACGGACAAAGCGGCTCGTATTGCAGCGCTCCGGGCGCGCTACGAAGAGCTGCGTGCAGCAGGCCAGGCACGCGGGAGATTCGAAGCTGCCGTCGCAGCCGCGCCTCGCATTGGCCGACAAGTTTCCACGGATCTCGTGAAATCGCGCACGAACGTTCCAGCCGGCTGGTACTGGTTCGGGCGCATCGAGCGCGGCAGCTGCTTGCGGATCGACAATGTCCAGGGCACGCCGGGCGTCGCTTGCCGTCTGTGGAATG
This sequence comes from Burkholderiaceae bacterium, assembly GCA_041747615.1. Classification (GTDB taxonomy): domain Bacteria; phylum Pseudomonadota; class Gammaproteobacteria; order Burkholderiales; family Burkholderiaceae_F; genus JACCZX01. The sequence goes on from JBGTEW010000052.1 coordinate 6,816, forward strand.
CATCCGACCCGAGCGAGCGCTTCTGCGCAACCGACACGATCAAGGTGCAGTGGACCGCGCGCATCGGGCGGGGCCGCATGCTCCTGTCCGACATGGGACGTGTCATGGCGTCGATTGTCGATGACAACTGTGAGCGACATGACGTCCTGCTCGGCGCGGGTCGGCCCCGGGCCGACGACGGCTCCTCGCCCCTCACCGCGCGCAACGGATCCGAAAACCTCGCCATTGCGGCGACCAAGCTCGGGCTCGAGCCGCGCGATGTGCACGCGCCGATCACGTTCTTCGCTCCCGTCACCTGCCGCGATCAGCGCTTCGAATGGGACGGCGACGTTCGGCTCGCAGGTACGTATGTCGATCTTCACGCCGAGATGGGTCTGCTGGTGGCCATCTCGAACACACGGCATCCACTGGCGCCACACGGAACCGCGGCAAGGGGTGTTGAAGTCATACGGTGGCGGCCCAAGCGGTTTGATATCTCCCGCTTTTGCCGCGAGGCGACCGCCGAAGCAACACGCGCCTATTCCCGGACCGACGCCTATATGACCGCGCTCGATCGATGCGTCGATGGCAGCGTCTGAAGCGTCAGGCGCCCGCTTTCGTCAGATCGTACCGCCTGGGCGCTCGTGGTCGGGGCTCGTGCGCAGCGGCGAGACCCTCCGTGTCGTCGACCTGGTTGGCGAGCAGGCCGTGGATTTCCTCGTCTACAGCGCTGCCGATCAGGCCGAGCGCTACGATGCCCAGCTCACTCTTCTCACGCGCGGCAGCACCGCGATCACGCGCGGCACTCGGCTCCTGTCGAATCGCGGTTACGAGCTGATGACGGTCACGTCCGACACGCTCGGCGCGCATGACACGCTGGTGGGCTGCTGCAGCGCCGAAGCCAACACGGTGCGCTTTGGCGAGCCGGCCGCGCATCTGCATTCCTGCCGCGATAACTTCCTGATCGAGCTGGCGAAGCACGACATGTCGAAACGAGACATCGTGCCAAACCTGAATTTTTTCATGCCCGTTCCGGTCGAAGAGGATGGCAGGCTGGCTATCGTCGCCGGGGTGGAGGAGCCAGGCCACTACGTTGATCTGCTCGCGAGCATCGACGTACTGTGTGTGCTCTCGAACTGCCCGCAGATCAACAATCCTTGCAACGGATTCGACCCCACGCCGATCGAGGTCGTGATTTCAGGCCCACGGTAGGCACCACTATGCCGCCTGCGGTGGACGTCCAATCGGATTCAGCTCGGCAATGAGCTTCGCGCAGGCAAGGATGCGTGCCTCCGAGCAGCGCGGTCCGATGATTTGAATTCCAACCGGCAACCCCGAGCTCGTCATCCCGGCCGGCACGGAGGCGGCAGGCAGTGCAACGAGCGACACGATAAAGGCCGGCGCGAACCAGGTCGTGTAGTTGTCGAGCTTCCGGCCCCCGATCTCGGTGGGATAGTTCTGCTCGACCGGAAACGGCGGCACCGGCACGGTGGGCGTGAGCAGCAAGTCGTAGTCA
>JBGTEW010000053.1:0-9655 GCA_041747615.1 Burkholderiaceae bacterium
GTGCGGTCCAACTTGAGTCGCCCGCCGCTTTTCATCGGATCGGCTCAAGACTCCGAATTGGCCGGGGAGCGGGCGTTTTCTCGGCAGGCTTTAACAGCCAAATCTCCCGCAAACTTGGGAGTCATTATCCGAGTCGCGACCCACGCGCCTGAGCCATGAACATGACCGAACCCGTTGCAGCCCCCGAGGACCAGTCGTCGCCGACAACGGTGCCGACATTGGTCGAACCTTTGACCGTTCCCTCGTCGTCGGTGCAATCAGTACCGGTGTCGACGGCCTCGCGGCGGCCGGTGGTTCGCGATCTGGCCAGCTGGCGAGTATTGAAAATGTGGGCGAACGGTGGTGAGCTGACCGATGCCGTCACCGTCAAGCTGATCGGCGTGCACGAGGGGCACTCGATCGTCGTGACTGCGCCGGAAGATTCGAGCGCGCTGCTTCTGAAGGATGGGGCAATGTATCGATTCCGCAGCTTTTCCGGCGAGTCGATCTACGAATTCACCGCGCCGCTGCTCAGGACGTGCAGTGAGCCTTTCAACTATATGCATATCGGCTGGCCGCAGCAGCGGCACGTCGAGAAGCGCGAGCTGCGCGCCGCGCCGCGCGTGAAGACAGAGTTGCCGTGCATGGTCTATCCCGGTGTGCAGGCGACCGGACGCTTCGTCAAAGGAACGATCAGCGACTTATCCGTCGGCGGCGCAGCGATTGCACTGCACGATGATCTCAGCGTTTTCTACGATGAAGTGAAAATCATGTTCCAGGTCGTCGTTGCCGAACAGGAGGTGATGATCGAAGCGCGTGCGCGACCGGTGCGCAAGCCTGAGGAAGGCGGTGAGCGGATGATGGGTGTGTCGTTCGTAGGCCTGGGTCAGGCCGAGAAGCTGGCTGTTCACGCCTTCGTTCACACCTGCCTGGTACGCGAGCTGGAAGTGCCGCTGTACGCGCAAACATAGCGCTCCTCGTGTACGCGACCGCTGGCGCGGTCGCACGTGCACTCGTCGCGATTAGTTTGTGCGCCGCCCTCCGGGCGGCCGCGCGGTCGGCGCAATTACAAAAGCAAGGGGACGCGACCTTCGGCCGCCACAGTGCAAAAAAAGCCCGCGGTGCGGGCTTTTTTTGAGCGTGCTCTTGCTAGTGCAAGACTTCTTGCACGCCCGGTTGTACTTGCGCTTTCCCCTTGCCGGCGCGGGCCGGAGGCTCACACAAGCCGCAGACATAGTTCTTCGTCAGCTCGAAGGTGTGCGTCACGAACTTGCCTTCGCACTTGCAGCATGAGGTCAGCGTCACCATTCCGGCGTCGACGAACTTGACCAGGCGCCAGGCGCGGGTGACCGACAGCAGCGGCTCCAGGCCCTGCGCGCGGATCTGCTCCAGATACAACTCGTACGCCTTGATGATGCCGTCGATCTCTTCGAGCTCGCTGGTCTTGTCCAGATACTCGTACATGTTCAGGAACAGCGACGAGTGGATATTCGGCTGCCAGGTCATGAACCAGTCGGTCGAGAACGGCAGCATGCCGCGCGCGGGTGATTCGCCCTGAACTTCCTTGTACAGGCGCAATAGCCGTTCGTAGGAAAGATCGGTTTCTGATTCCAGCACCTGCAGACGCGCGCCCAGCTTGATCAATGCGATCGCGCGCTGAATCTGCCGGCTCTCCGAAACGATGCTCTTGATACGCATGAAGATCCCCCTGCCGATGCCGGCTGGTTAAGCGGTTACGTCGGCCAGCTTTCCGGCCATCACGATGTTGGCATGCAGTCCGGCGACAGCGGCGCCGGTGGCGCTTGACTTCGGTTTCGAATGGCTGGTCAGGAGGTTCCAGACCATATCGTCGTCAAATCGAAATCGCAGGATCAGCTGATTCGACCCCGCAATTTTCATCAATTGCGCCGGGCTTAACTGGTCGATGATCGTGGCAACTTCCTCCGACACGCCCAACCGGTACAGTGCCTGTGCCATGTCGGCACGGATCATGTGCTGCGCCAGCACGAGATAGGCGAGGTTGGCTTCCCGGATTTCCTGCAGAAGTTGTTCGTTGCTGGCGGCGATCGTGCTCATCGGTGGCTCCTGGTTTGCGGTTGATTCGTGTTGGTGTGGTTCGATCGGGATGGTTTCGAAGTGACGCCATTGTGGGAAACCGGCTCAATTCGTTGAATCAGCGCGGCGCCACGATCGCTGTCGGCCTGCCGCTCGTCGGTTTGTAGGGCTTTTTCCTACGTTGCTGCCGAGCCCCGATCCGGTCTCTGGCTCAAGTCGCGGGCGGCATTGCCGTTAACTGATCTGTGCGAGGCACGCGCGCCGCCGGCACGTCGATGGACGGTCAGATGGCAAGAGCGCTTCGCCAAGATGTTGATGTGGATTCATGGTTCCTCCCCGCCTTTGCGCCGGTCCGGTGGACCGGCGCTTTTTTTTGGCTGGTTTGAAAAGCGCTCGGAACGGCCTTCCAATCGGACGATGGCGCCTACCTTATCGCCGCTACATTGCTCGGACGCTGCGAGCAACGACGCATGCAGCAACGACGGGGAACGGCACTATGCCGAACGATGTATGCGAAGTGGCCGAGATGACTGAATCGGCCCAATTGAATACCGCAGGCGAGACCGTTCGCTCAAGCCTGCTGCAGCACTACGAGGCAATTGCACAGGCGAGTTGCGCCATGCTGGCAGCCGCGTGCGCAGGAGATTGGATCGAAGTGGACCGGCAGGAGCAGCGTTGCTGCGTGCTGATCGCAACTCTCAAAGCGGCGGCTGGGGGTCAGCTAGATCCGACTCCGCTCAGCGAAGCCGATGACGCGCTCCGTATGCAGCTGCTGCGCCGGATCCTGGCCGATGACGCCCAGATTCGCGGTCATGCCGAGCCGTGGCTCGAACCCATCACGCCGTATATCTCGACTCCGAAATTGAGCGAATCGGGCCGATCAGACGACGCGCAATGAGCCTGACGACGCCATTTCCTGAACCCGATTCGCCGGAGCTCGAACGCTTCGCGATTTATTCGCGCAGCGAGATCGCCGGGCTGCTGCGGCAGTTGCGCGACAAGCAGGTCCTCGTGACGATGTATTACGACCAGGTTGCCGGCTTCACGGTCAGCAACGTGCTCGACGTCAACGAAGGGTTCGAGGAGTTGATTCTCGACCGCACATCCGATGCCGCCGCGCAGAAAGCGATCTATGCATCAAAGCAGCTGGTTGTCGTCGCATTTCTGGACAACGTCAAGCTGCAGTTTTCGGTCGGCACCGCCGAGGCGGTCGATCATCACGGGCGTGCGGCGTTTCGCGTAAGGCTGCCGCAACAACTGCTGCGCATGCAGCGGCGCAGCTCCTATCGGCGTCAGCCGTCGGCGGTACGACCTGCAACGTGTCTGGTCCCATCGCCCCGAGACGCCGGCCAGTACGAGTCGGTGCGCGTGCTCGATCTTAGCGTCGGCGGCCTCGCACTGTTCGTCCACCCGGTCCAGTTCGATCTGCCGACTGATCGGGATCTGGAGAATTGCTATTTAGATTTACCGGATGTCGGCCAGATTACGGTCACGCTGCGCGTGCGCTATGTCGATGCCCAAACGTCACTCGATGGCCTGCGGCGCTGCGGGTGCGAGTTCGTCGAGCTGAGCGAATCGGCGGCGCGCATGTTGCAGCGCTATATGAACAAGCTCGACGCTGCGGCACGCAAGCATCCGCCGCCGGACGAGGAAGCCGCTTGAAAGCAAAAAAGGCGCCGAGCGGCGCCTTTTTTTCTGGTCCGGTTTACGTTGATCGATTACTTGGACGCCGCCGCTGCATACATGTCGGTCCATGTGCGCGCGTACTGCGTGCCGGTACCGATCCAGGCCACGGTCCCGACCGACAGCGCAGCCGAATACAGCGATGCGATCAGTTCGCCGGCATTCTGACGGCACACGATTCGCACCGCACTTAGGAGGTGCAGATGATTTTCCGCGTAGCGACGCTCGACGACTCGCATGCCGCGATTGATCGGCAGCAGCGACTCGGGCAGGCCCGCGACACCGCGGCGACCTTCGAGCGCCCGCGCTGCAGTGTCTTCGAACCACACGAAAAGTTCAGTCGCCAACGCGTTCTCGCTTTCGGCGGATGTGCGAGCTTCAGCAGCGGAGCATTCTGCGATTGGCACACCGAGCGGACGGGTAGCGCTCTCGGCGAGTTGCCTGACGAGTTGATTGCGAGTCATCGTTGCTTCCTTCAGTCAGCGGCTTGCTGCCGTTGTCAGATGTGGGATCGGCGTTCGTGCGGGCTTCTTTAAAACGCGGCGTCGCGCGCGTTGCTGCCTATAAAGCAGGAAGAGCGACGATCACCCGCCTTTTTTGCAGTGGCCGAGGGTCGGCAACTCAACGTGGATCCGGAAGAAATGTTCCGGAGTTGTTGATTCGTCTCGACTTTCGTTGCTATCGGCGGCGCACGTCCCATCGATCGACAACATGCTTCGATGCCGCCAGATGTCTCGCTTTTTCCCCACCTATCGGTGGATAGCGCAGCGGGACGCCCACCTAAAGTTTGCTCAAATGAAAAACGACGCCTTCTTATACGACGCGCTTTATCAGGCGCTGAACAACGGTCAGCTCGATGGCCAGCAGCTGGAGCAGATCCGGCCGCGCCCGCTGATCGAAAGCGACTACGTGAAGCAGTACACACCGCTGGTGCGACGGCTTGCGCATCAAATGATCGCCCGGCTACCCGCCAATGTGGAGCTCGACGACATGATCCAGGCGGGAATGATGGGGCTAATGGACGCGGTGTCGCGCTTCGAGATCACTCAGGGCACGCAGTTCGAGGTCTATGCCGCTCAGCGTATCCGCGGCGCGATGCTCGACGAGCTGCGCGCCAATGACTGGCTGCCGCGCTCTGCGCGCAAGAGCCAGCGCGATATCGAGAACGCGATTCATCGTCTTGAAGGCAAACTCGGCCGCGCACCGCATGAAACCGAGATCGCCGGCGAGCTGGAACTTTCGCTGGCGGATTACCAGCAACTTCTGCACGAGGCGCGAGGCGCGCAACTGGTGTATCTGGATGATCTGGGCGGCAAGATCGATGACGAGGACTATTTGGAACGCCATTTGGTTGGCGACTCGCCCGAGCCCGCCGAGATACTGCGCGACAAGCGCTTTCGCTACGCCCTGGTCGACGCCATCGACGAATTACCCGAGCGCGAGAAGCTGCTGATGAGCCTTTACCACGAACAGGATCTGAACCTGCGTGAGATTGGTGTGGTGATGGGCATTACCGAGTCACGCGTGTGCCAGCTGCACAGCCAGGCCGTCGCGCGTCTTCGCTCGAGACTCAAGAACTGGTAACCGGTTAATCGGTGATCAGATCGGGTAAGTGAGACGATCAAGCAGATTTTCCCCTGCGCTTGACCTGAGCCCGTAAATGACAAGTGCTACACCTCGCGTGGAGCCAAGTTTCTTAGCTGCGCGGCTTCGCGCGCAAAACGCTCGAGCTCGTCTGAGTCGCCTTGTCGCATGGCCCGCAGCGCACTCGCCTGGGGTGCCAGCAGCCGCAGCAGATGCTGCTTGCGGCCGGCCGCTTCGGCCAGTCGGGCGGAATCGTTCGCAATCAGCGCCTCGCTCTCGTCGTGGAGGGCTGTGATCAGATCGGAGAACAGGCGGGCGGGGGCGCCGGCGGGGATAGGAGAGTGCGGATGCATGAGTGGGTCAGGATCGAAGAGTTAATGGCGCTGGCAAAGTGATTCGGCGTGCGAATCGAACGTTGCAATCAACTTGACTGCAATCGCCTCCGCGTCGATGCGGTAACGACCCTCGGCGACCGCCCCCCGCAGGGCGATCAGTCGAGTGTCCGTGCAGGCTTCGCCTGCCGGTCGCGGTTCCGCTGGGTATGGGTAGGGTTCTGAGCGCGCCAGGATGGTCACGCCCCAAAGTTCGGCAATTACGGGTCGAACTTTAGGACCCTATGTATTTCCGCCGCCGCGGCGCGGACGGTGCATTATTCTTACCCGATCGCCGCAGGACCCTGACCGCAGACATCGCTCGCGTGGCCGACTCGCCTAAAACTTCGCAGGGTTCCAAGCTTCGCGTACGCGCACCGGGAACGCCGGCGACTGCGCCGGACGTTGTGTCGGGAGCGCGCGCTCTAGCGCTAGGCCTGCCTGGTAGCACTGAAACTCTATCGCCCGCCCCGCCGAATGTGTCTGGCTCGAGGGCAGCGCTGCCGCCCACTTTCGCGGCGTCGAGCGCTACCGTTGATCCTGAAGATCTGGCTGCAGGCCCGGCCTATACGGTTGTTGAAACGCTGCTGGCGGCAGCGCACATCGGCTTCGCGCTGCTCGACCGCAATCTGACCTACAGGCTATGGAACAACTGCCTCGAAGAGCTGTTCGACGTGCCGGCGGACGCCCTTCTCGGGAGGTCTATCGGCGACGCCAGCGGTCTCGATCAGATTCCGGATCTGGTTGCGGAGCTAAGTCGGATTCGTGAAAGCGGCGAGCGGACACCGGTGGAGCGCGAATACCCGTTGTCGCGTGCCGAGCGCGGTTGGGTAAGGGTCAAATCTGCGCCGGTATTCGCCATCGACGGTCGTTTCGACGGCGTGCTGCTGACCTGCGAGGGCATTGACCGTGAGCGCTTTGCGCAGAACTCGCTCGGAGCGCTGAAGCAGGCACTTGAATCGATCGGGGAAATGGTGTTCGAGATCGATCGTCGAGGCGCAATCGTCGACGCCAACAGCGCCGCTCGCCAGCGGCTCGGCTACGAGCGCGACGCCATGCGGGGGATGTCGCTCGCGCAGATCGATACGAGTCTTTCGGCTGATGGCGGCAGTGGATTCGAACCCGTGTATGAGCAATTGCAGATGCGCGGCTCGCACCAGGCCGAAACACGGTACAGAACGCGTTTCGATTCGGAATTTGCGGTCGAAACGGTGCTGCAGCGGGTCGTGCACGATGGCCGCGAGTTCATCCTGCTGCTGGCGCGCGATATCGGTACGCGCAAGCAGGCGGAATCCGATCTGACGGAAAGCGCGGAGCGTTTTCGCGCACTGTTCGACGAGAGCCCGGTCGCAGCGCTATTGCTGGACAGCGAGTTCCGGCTGATCGGCATCAATCGCGCCGCATGCGAAACGCTCGGCTACGACGCCGACGAGCTGTTGGGCAGGGATCCTGAAACCCTGCTGCACGTGGACGATCGGCCGGCTCATCTGCAAGCGCGCGAACTGATGCAGCGCGGCGCGACCGATTCTGAGGCGTCCGAGCACAGATTCATGCACCGCGACGGCCGGGTCGTCTGGACCAAGCTTTCGATGCGTGCGATCGCGCCCGAGACCAGCTTGCGCCACACCCTGCTGGTGCTTGAGAACTTCACCGACCGCAAAATTTTCGAAGAGCAGTTGCAGGTGGCGCTCAGGGATCAGCAGACGCTGTTCGAAACGATGTCGGTCGGCGTGGCGCAGACGATGTCGGGCAAGATCCTGCTGGCCAATCGGGAGTTTGCCGAGATGTTCGGCTACAGCGATGGCGAAGTGATCGGTATGCCGCTGTGGGATCTGTGCATCGATCGCGATCATCGGGCGCCGAACGAAGTGTCCGGAATGCCGGTGGTGCGCGCGTATCAGACGACCAGCGGCGAGGTTGTGCTGTTCCGGCGCGACGGCGAACCGGTATGGTGCCTGGTGCAGGCACGTCCGATCCAGTCGCAGGAACCGGGTCTCGAGAGTCTGCAGGAAGCGATTTACACATTCCAGAACATTTCGGAAATCAAGCGTCAGCGCGAGGCACTATCGCGTTCGCTGCTGGAGTTGAAAGAACAGGGTGAAGAGCTGCAGAGCGCGCTCGCGCAACAGCAACTGATCTTCGATACGGCACTGGTCGGCCTGCTGTTCGTGCGCGACGGTCGTCCGGTGCGGGCCAACAGCGCGATGGAAGACCTGCTGGCGTGCGATCCTGGAGCGCTCGTGTCGCAGATGCAGTTGTTTTCGCATCCAACCGATCACCTGCTACTGGCGAGCCTGGCTGAGCACTATCAGCGGATCAACGACACTGGCGCCACTGAGTTCGAGCTCCACATGTTCCGACGCAAGGGCTCGCCGATCTGGGTCGCGGTGCAGGGCCGCGGAGTCAATCCCGAACGGCCTGAGCTCGGATACATCTTCGCCTTCATCAACGTCGACGAGCGCAAGCGCTCCGAGCGCGAGTTGCGGGCGACGCTGTCAGAGCTGCAGCTCATTTTCGATAACGCGCTAGTGGCGGTGCTGTACGTCGCTAACGATCTGATCGTCAAGGCGAACGTCGCGACCGAGCAGTTGTTCGGGTACGACGCCCGCGACTGGGACGAGCTGCAGATCTCGTCGCTGTTCGCTGCGTCGAGCGACTGGAACGATATCCGCGAGTTGCCGCTGGTGGACGAGGAACCGGCCGAAGCTGCCGACTCGGAATCGGAAACCAAGGCGGCCGATGGAGGCGTGTCATTCGAGCGGCTGATGCGACGCGCCGACGGCACTACTTTCTGGTGCGCCGGCTACGGACGTCCGATCGATCCGACAGCGCCCGATCGCGGCATCATCTTGACGCTGGTCGACGTCGATGCGCGGCGCCGCTCCGAAGAAGAGCTGCGGCGGGTGCGCAACTACCTTGACCTGGTGGTGGAGAACCTGCCGGTATTGGTCTCGGTGCGCGAAGCGGAAACAGGACGCTTCGTCAGCCTGAATCGAGCCGGCGAAACGATGACGGGTCTGACGCGCGACCAGGTGATCGGCCGCACGTGGGGCGAAATCTATGCGCGCCAGTTTGCCGACCTGTATTTGGAGCTCGATCGGAAGGCGCTTTCAACCGGCACGCAGGTCGATCGGCCGCGCGACGTGATGCTGCGCGCCGACGGCAAGCGGCTGACAATCAACCAGCGCGTGGTTCCGCTGTTCGAATCCGAGCCCGGCCGCTCGGCGGCCGCGGGCGATGCCAATGCGCGCTACGTAATGTCGATCATCGACGATCTGAGCGAGGAGGTACGGGCTGAAACGGCTCTGCGCGAGACCGAAGCGCGGTTTCGCCAGTTTGCGGAGAACATCGATCAGCTCGTCTTCATCATGACCGGCGACTTTTCCAGCGCACTGTATGTCAATCCGAGGTACACCTCGCTGATCGGCGCCCCGGTCACCGAGCTGCTGGACGATCCGCGCAACGTGATGCGTCACGTTCACTACGAGGATGTACAAACCGTTACGCGGACCTTGCCGCGGCTGGTCGCACGGATGCGCCGGCTGAGGCGCTCGGAGTTCACGGCGCGAATCGACCATCCGACGCGCGGAGTTCGCAATGTCAACGTGCGGCTGAGCCCGGTGCGGATGGAAGACGGTGCAATCCGTGTCTTTGGCATCGCAGATGACGTCACCGAACGGACGCGCGCCGAGCAGCAGAGGATGGAACAGATCGTCAAGCAGCGCGACGTGCTCGTGCGCGAGGTGCATCACCGCATCAAAAACAATCTGCAGGGTGTTGCCGGCCTGCTGCAGCAGACTGCAGATGCGAGGCCCGACGTGGCCGATATTCTGTCCGAAGCTGCCACTCAGATTCACGCGATCGCGCAGGTGCACGGGCTACAAATCCGCGCCAGTGGAACATTGCCGGTGCTGGGCGTGGCGCAGGGAATATTCGCAACGCTGTCGAACATGTTCGGCGTCGAAGTTCGTTTCGAGCCGCCA
>JBGTEW010000054.1:0-4252 GCA_041747615.1 Burkholderiaceae bacterium
GACATCCAGATGATGGTCGGCGTCAGTCGCGATGAAAGCGCGCTGTCATCTCCCGTGTTTGCGATCACCAAGCGTCTGCCGTGGTTGCAAATCAACCTGTTGACGGCGTTCCTGGCGGCCGCCGTGGTCGGCCTGTTCGAGGGCACGATCGCCAAGTTCACCGCGCTTGCAGTGCTGCTGCCGGTGGTCGCAGGGCAGTCCGGAAACGCCGGCGCGCAAGCGTTGGCAGTGACGATGCGCGGCCTGGTGCTGCGCGAAGTCAGTCTGCGGAACTGGCCGCGGATACTCGGCAAGGAAGCCACGGTCGGTCTGGTCAACGGGCTGGCGGTGGCGGCAACCACGGCGCTCGGCGTTTATCTCTGGAGCCGTTCGTTTGGACTGGTCCTGGTATGCGCGTTGGCAATGGTCATCTCGATGATCGTGGCCGGTATGGCCGGCGCGCTGACACCGGTTCTGCTGCGCCGCTTCGGCCAGGATCCGGCGACTTCGTCGTCGATCATCCTGACTACCGTTACGGACGTAGTAGGCTTCTTCTCGTTTCTCGGCATCGCCACGCTGCTTGCCGGAATGCTTTGATCTTTGCTCGCAGGCTTACGAATTCGCCAGCCATGCGGGCGGGACCAGCAATTGCTCATTTGATTGCACGCGTCGCCGGGGCTGCCTTGATGGCAATACCGCAAGCCATGAAGTTGCACCGCAAGTCTTTACTTTTCGCGCTCGTGGCGTTTGCGTTGGTCGCGGCAAGCTCTTTCGTGCGTGCTGCACCCGCCGGTCCGGTACTCGTGGTCGAGGTCGAGGGCGTGATCGGTCCGGCCACCGCGGATTTCGTGCATCGCAGTTTCGACAAGGCACGCGCGCGCGAAGCGCGTCTGGTGGTGCTAAGAATGGATACGCCCGGCGGCCTCGATGCGTCGATGCGTCGCATCATTCGCGACATTCTTGCCTCTCCGATTCCTATTGCCACCTTCGTTGCGCCCGAGGGTGCGCGCGCGGCCAGTGCCGGCACCTACATTCTTTATGCGAGCCATCTGGCAGCGATGGCGCCGGCGACCAACCTGGGAGCGGCCACACCGGTTTCGCTCGGAGCACCTGGTGGCGGCGGTGAGGCGCCCAGGCGTCCCGATCCGGCCGGCAAGGGTGATGCTCAGACGGCAGACAAGGGCAAGGCCGAAACCCGCGCGGCGCGTAGCTCGCCCGATGCAATGAGAGAAAAAGCGGTCAACGACGCTGCAGCGTATATCCGCGGCCTGGCCGAACTGCGCGGCCGCAACGCAAAGTTCGCCGAGCAGGCGGTACGGGACGCGAGCAGCCTGTCCGCCAGCGAAGCGTTGAAAGGCGGCGTGATCGAGATCGTCGCCGCCGACGTGCCTGCTTTGATCAAACAGGCGGACGGGCGCACTGTCACATTGCAGGCTGGCGCGATGACGCTCAGTCTTGCAGGCGCAGCGATCGAGACGATCGAGCCCGATATGCGCACCCGCGTGCTTGGCGTACTGACTAACCCGATGCTGGCAATGGTGTTGATGATGATCGGGGTCTACGGCCTGTTCGTCGAGTTCACCAGTCCGGGGTTCGGCGTGCCCGGCGTCGCTGGCGCGATCGCATTGCTGCTAGCGCTTTACTCGTTGCAGATGTTGCCGGTTAACTGGACCGGCGTGGCGCTGATAGGGCTCGGCATGGTGCTGATGATCGCCGAGATCTTCCTGCCGAGTTTCGGTGCGCTCGGTGTCGGCGGAATCATTGCGGTGGTGGCTGGTGGCCTGATGCTGATCGATGCCGACGACGCGGCGTTTCGCATGAGTTGGCCAGAGGTGACCGTCCTGGCGCTGGCGAGCGCGGCGGCGATCGCCGCGTTCGGCGCCTTTGCGCTCAAGTCTCGACATCGCCCCGTTGTCAGCGGTCGCGAAGACATGCTTGGCGCGCACGGCACCGTGCTTGCTCGTGAAGGCAGCATCACCTGGGCGGAGGTGCGAGGCGAGCGCTGGAAAGTGCGCAGCAGCGCCGAGCTGGCTCCGGGCGATAAGGTGCGAGTCGCCCGCATCGACGGCCTGACACTCGACGTTACCAAGCTGTCCACAGAAGGGATTGACCATGCTGTTTGACCTCCCGCTTATTTACGGCGCACTGGTTGCGCTGGTGCTGTTTCTGCTGTTTTCGGCAGTCCGCATCCTGCGTGAATACGAACGTGGCGTGGTCTTCATGCTCGGACGCTTCTGGCGCGTCAAGGGGCCCGGCCTCGTCATCCTGATTCCCGGCATCCAGCAGATGGTCAAGGTTGATCTGCGGGTGGTGACGATGGATGTGCCGGCGCAGGATGTGATCTCGCGCGACAACGTATCGGTCAAGGTGAACGCGGTGCTGTACTTCCGCGTGATGGATCCGCAGAAAGCCATCATCCAGGTCGAGAATTTTCTGGTCGCGACCAGCCAGCTTGCGCAGACAACGCTGCGCGCCGTGCTCGGCAAGCACGAGCTCGACGAAATGCTGGCCGAGCGCGAAAAGCTCAACATCGACATCCAGCAGATTCTGGATGCGCAGACCGACGCATGGGGGATCAAAGTTGCGAACGTCGAGATCAAGCACGTCGATCTGAACGAGACGATGGTGCGCGCGATCGCGCGGCAGGCCGAAGCCGAGCGCGAGCGGCGCGCGAAAGTGATTCACGCCGAAGGCGAAAAGCAGGCGTCGGCGGCGCTGCTCGAGGCCGCTCAGATGCTGGCGCAACAGCCAGAGGCGATGCAGCTGCGCTATCTGCAGACGATGACGCAGTTTGCAGGCGATCGCGCCTCGACGGTGATCCTGCCGCTGCCGATGGACATGATTGCGTCAATGCTCAAGCGCGACAAATGAGGCCCACATGCAGATTCAACTTAATACCGATAGCAGCCTGACCGGCTCCGAGGAGCTGGCTGCGCAGCTCGAAGGCGACGTGCGCGCCGCGCTCGACCGCTTTTCGGAGCGCATCACCCGCGTCGAGGTTCATCTGACCGACCTGAACAGCGGTGAAAAGGGCGGCACCGACAAACGCTGCCTGATGGAGGCGCGCGTCGCGGGGCGCCAGCCGACGTCGGTCAGCCACGAGGCGGCCACCGTGGACCTTGCCATTGATGGCGCCGCCGACAAGCTCAGCCATGCGCTCGATACGATATTCGGCAAGCTCGACGCCGACCGGCGCAGCGGCGCGCGCCAGGCCAACAACGATGTTTAATTCCGAGCAACTGAAAGAGCTGCTGGCAACGGACGGCGCAGGCCCCTGCGTATCGATCTACCAGCCGACGCATCGCCAGCACCCCGACAATCAGCAGGACCCGATCCGGTTCCGCAATCTGATCAAGGAAGCAGCCGCTTCGCTGCATTCGGAATATTCGAAAGACGATATCGAGCCCGTGCTGGCCCGATTTCATGCCCTGGCCGACGACAAGGATTTCTGGAATCACACCACCGATGGACTGGCAGTGTTCGGCTCGCCGGAATTATTTCGCACCATGCGCCTGCAAAGACCGGTGGCGGAGCTCGCGATCGTCGCCGGCAGCTTTCACATCAAGCCGCTGCTGCGCATCGTGCAGTCAGCCGATCGATTTCAAGTGCTCGCGATCAACCGTCGCAACGTCAGGTTATTCGAGGGCAATCGTGACGCGCTCGATGAAATTGAGTTGGCAGCCGACGTTCCGGCGACGATTACTGAGGCGCTGGGCGACGAGCTGACCGAGCCGCAGCAGCAAAAGCATTCATACGGTACGGGCCCGGCGGCGGTCGGCGCCGGCGCCAATCGCGGCCCAGGTGGCGCCAAGACCGGTGGCGTTCAGCACGGGCACGGATCGAAAAAGGACGAGCTCGACAAGGACACCGAGCGCTTTTTCCGCGCTGTCGATCGCGCGGTTGCCGACCACCACTCGAAACCAAGCCGTCTGCCGCTGATCCTGGCCGGGCTGGCCGAATATCACGCGCTGTTCCGCGAGGTCAGTCACAACGCGCAGCTGGCCGACGCCGGCATCGAAATCAACGTCGACGCGCTGTCGCTCGACGAGCTGCGCGAGCGCGCGTGGCAGGTGATGATGCCGCGTTACTTGCAGCGGCTTGAAGCGCTGCTCGACAAGTTCGGCGCCGCGCGCGCCGCGCAGCGTGGCGACGATGGATTGCAAGAGGTGGCGGTGGCGACCACCAAAGGCCGCATCGAGACCCTGCTGCTCGAGGCCGATCGCCGGATCGCCGGCCGGCTGGACGCCGAAACCGGCAAGGTAATCACCGCCGA
>JBGTEW010000055.1:0-3499 GCA_041747615.1 Burkholderiaceae bacterium
GATCCGCAACGCGCTCGACCGGATGCGGCTGCGCCACGCCACGCGTGTGGTCGCAGTCAACGCCGCGCCGACGCGCGCGCAATTGCGCACCTTGCAGGCCGAAGACATCCTCGCGAGCCGCGTATTCGATGCAGCCGACGCACGCACAGGAGGTTGACATGGGTATTGCTGCATTGATCTTCGATATCGACGGCACGATGGCGGATACCGAAGAGGCGCACCGGGTCGCATTCAATCTGGCGTTCATGCGCAGCCGGCTCGATTGGAAATGGGAGCCGTCGGAGTACCGCGAGCTGTTGAAGGTCACCGGCGGCAAGGAACGGCTTGCGAGCTACATCCAGATGCTGCCGATCGACGGCGCCGAGCGCGGCCGACTGCTGGCCCTGCTGCCGCAGATCCACGCCGAGAAGACGCGCTTTTACAGTGCCTTTGCCAAGGAGGGTGCGATTCCGCTCAGGCACGGCGTGGCCCGCCTGCTCGACGAAGCACGCGCGGCAGGGTGCCGCCTGGCGATAGCCAGCACGACGACTGAGGTCAATGTCGATGCGCTGTTGCAAGCAACGCTCGGTCCGCGCGCGCTCGATATGTTCGATGCGATTGCGTGCGGCGATCAGGTGCACGCCAAGAAGCCGTCGCCCGATATTTACCGGCTCGCACTGCAGCGTCTCGGTGTGTTGCCACAGCAAGCGGTAGCGTTCGAAGACTCGGCCAACGGCCTGCGCGCAGCGCAAGCCGCAGGCTTGTGGACAGTGATCACGCCGAACTTCTGGACCGCCGGCAGCAACTTCGATGGCGCCGATCTGCTGCTGCCGAGCCTCGGCGACCCGGCTCACCCGCTGCCCGACGAGCCGGGTAACAGGCTTGAATCGGCGGCCTGGCTGACGTTCGACGAATTGGCGCGCCGGGCTTCCGGCGCCACACGGCGCGAACGCGCCGCGCTCGATTAGACGAAGTCGAGGCCCGACATGCCAACCGGCGGCAAGGCGACGCTGACCCAGTTCCTAATCGAGGAGCGCCGCCGCGCGCCCGAGGCTACCGGCGATCTGAACGCGTTGATCACCGACGTGTCGCTGGCGTGCAAGGCAATTTCGCGCAAAGTGGCGTACGGCAGTCTGGCCGGCGTGCTCGGAAGCGCCGGCAGCGACAACGTGCAGGGCGAGCCGCAGAAGAGGCTCGACGTGCTCAGCAATCAGATCTTCGTGCGCGCCAACGAGTGGGGCGGGCATGTAGCGGGCATGGTTTCCGAGGAGATGGAGGATGTCTACACGCTGCCGCCGCAGCACCCGCGCGGAAAATATCTGTTGCTGTTCGATCCGCTCGACGGCTCGTCCAACATCGATGTCAATGTGGCCGTCGGCAGCATCTTCTCGGTCATCCGTGCGGCGAGGGCGGAGGTCGATGCGACCGCGCAAGACTTTCTGCAGCCCGGTACCCGTCAAGTTTGTGCCGGCTACGCCATCTACGGCCCATCGACGATGCTGGTGCTGACACTCGGGCGCGGCACGCACGCCTTCACGCTCGATCCGATGCTGGGCGAATGGGTGCTGAGTCATCCGAACGTCGTGATCCCCGAGCAAACGCGAGAGTTCGCGATTAACGCCTCGAACAGCCGCTTTTGGGAGCCTGCCGTCAAGCGCTACGTGGATGAATGCCTGGCCGGGCGGTCGGGCGAACGCGGGGCCGACTTCAATATGCGGTGGATCGCATCGTTGGTGGCAGAGACGCACCGCATCCTTATGCGAGGCGGTGTTTTTCTGTACCCGCGCGACACGAAGGAGCCTTCGAAGGCGGGCCGTTTGCGGCTGTTGTACGAAGCCAATCCGATCGCGTTTCTGATCGAGCAAGCAGGCGGCCGTGCCAGCAATGGATACGGGCGGCTGATGGATGTGCAGCCCGAATCGCTGCATCAGCGTATCGGCTTCGTATTCGGATCTTCGGACGAGGTTGCGCGCGTCGAGCGCTATCACCGGGAAGCGCCGCAGGACACCTATCGCTCGCCGCTGTTCGGCACGCGCGGGCTGTTCTCCACGGTGGAGCAAACGTAGGCCGGGGTTCGCATGTCCGCCAAGCATCCCACCATCGTGATTACAGGATCGTCGGGCGCGGGCACCACCTCGGTGACGCGCACCTTCGACCACATTTTCCGCCGCGAAGGCGTCAAGGCCGCGATGGTCGAAGGCGACAGCTTTCACCGCTACGACCGCCAGGCGATGAAGCAGGCCATGATCGAGGCCGAGCAAGCCGGCAACCGGCGCTTCAGCCATTTCGGCGAAGAGGCCAACTTGTTCGCGGAGCTCGAGCACCTGTTTCGCAGCTACGCCGAAACGGGCACCGGCACCTACCGAAAATACCTGCACAACGCCGAAGAAGCCGCGCCGTACGCGCAGGAGCCCGGCACCTTCACCGCCTGGGAGCCGTTGCCGCCGAGCGAGTTGCTGTTCTACGAAGGACTGCACGGCGGCGTGGTGACTGACACGGTGGACCTCGCTCGCTACGCTGATCTTCTGATCGGCGTAGTGCCCGTGATCAACCTCGAATGGACTCAGAAGATTCACCGCGACAAGAGCACGCGCGGCTACTCGACCGAGGCCGTGACGGATGTGATCCTGCGGCGCATGCCCGACTACGTGCACTACATCTGCCCGCAGTTCACACGCACGCACATCAATTTTCAGCGTGTGCCGGTGGTCGACACGTCGAACCCGTTTATTGCGCGCACGATTCCGATGGCCGACGAGAGCTTTGTTGTGATTCGCTTCGCCAACCCGAGAGGAATCGACTTTCCCTACCTGCTGAGCATGCTGCACGGCTCGTTCATGTCACGCGCCAACACGCTGGTCGTTCCGGGCGGAAAGATGGAGCTGGCGATGCAGCTCATCTTCACCCCGATGATCATGCGCCTGATGGAGCGCCGCAAAAAAGCCCACGCGTGAAAAGCAGACCGCGAGCGCTGCGGTCAACGCCGGGGTCGATAACATCCGTTGAGAATCACGCCGTCCGCAGCGGCCAGCAGAGTTTGTCAGGAGTAAAGTGGAAAACTACGTCTGACACATGAGCGCGCGCAGAGGAACGTCGGAGCAGCGCGTGGCCGTCGTCGGAGCCGGGATTTCCGGCTTGGTTGCTGGGCTGCTGCTCGCACGCCAGGGTCTTGATGTGCTCGTGTTCGAGCGCTCGGCCGATGTCGGCGGAAAGATGCGCACTGTCGAGGTTGCCGGCGCGCGCATTGACGCTGATTCGACCGTGTTCACCCAGCGCGCCATATTCGACGAAATTTTTGCGTCGGTCGGAGCGGAATTAAGCCAGCATGTCGCGCTGCGCCCGCTCGACGTTCTCGCACGGCACGCCTGGAATGAGAAGGATCGGCTCGACCTGCACGCCGACCGCGAACGTTCAGCGCAGGCGATCGGCGAACTTGCCGGCGCGGCCGAAGCGCGGCGTTTCCTGCAATTCTGCGAGAGCGCGCGCGATATCTGTGACGAGGCTCGCTTCAATGGGGCCG
>JBGTEW010000056.1:0-5645 GCA_041747615.1 Burkholderiaceae bacterium
GCAGCGCAACCGGCGCAAGTCCGCCGGCGCGATTCCTGAGCGGCAACGTACGGCCGATGCCGTGCTGCGTTTGCTGGCCGGAATTCCAATGACGCCAGCGACTGCAGGTGGTGGCCAGAGCCCGGGGGCACCCGCGGCGGAACACCAGCGCGCGTTCGCGCCGGCAGAAACGCAGATGGTGCGGGGCGTGCTGTCGCTCTCCGAGCGGCCGGCGCAGACCATCATGACGCCGCGCACCGAAGTCGTCTGGCTCGACGCCAATGATCCGCCGGACAAAGTGCTGGCCGAAGCGCGCGAAAGCGGGCACCGACAGTTTCTGGTGAGCCGCGCATCGATCGATGACGTCATCGGCGTTGCGCGCAAGGAAGACATTCTCGAGCGCCATCTGAGTGACGAGCCATTCGACCTGATGCAGGTCACGCAGGCGGCGGTGGCCGTGCATGCGGGCGCGTCGGTGCTGGATGCGCTGAATCTGTTCAAGAGCTCGCCGCTGCAGATGCTGCTGGTGGTTGACGAGCACGGCGGCCTGCAGGGAATCGTGACGCAGACCGACCTGCTGGAAGCGATTGCCGGCGATCTTCCCGACAGCGAGCCGAGTGCGCCGGAAGTGAAGGAGATGGAGGACGGTGCGCTTCTGATCGATGGCGCGATGTCGATCTACGACGCGAAGGAGAGGCTCGGACTGACCGAATTGCCGGAAGGAGAATTCAATACTTTCGCCGGTCTGGTGCTGTCGATCTTCGGCCGCATCCCAGGCGTCGGCGACCGTGCAGACTGGAAGGAGTGGAGCTTTGAGGTGGCAAAGATCGACAAATGGCGGATAGAGGAAGTCATCGCGCGCAAGGTGCCGGAGAATACGACGGAGGAGCGGGACGACGGTTAGGGGCGGGCAGCGGACCGCGGTAGTCGTCTCGACTATCGGACGCTGGTCAATGCAATCGCCACGTCGAGCATGCGGTTGGAGAATCCCCACTCGTTGTCATACCAGCTCGACACTTTGACCAACCGGCCCGCAACCTTGGTCAACGTGGCGTCGAAGATCGACGACCGCGCATCATGGTTGAAGTCGCTCGACACCAGCGGGCCGGTGTTGACGCCCAGCACGCCTTTCAATTCGCCGTCGGCGGCCGACTGCATAATGCCGTTGATTTCATCGACGCTGGTGTCGCGTGCCGCGATGAACGACAGATCGACGATCGACACGTTGATCGTCGGCACCCGGATCGCGTAGCCGTCCAGCTTGCCGACCAGTTCGGGCAGCACAAGGCCGAGCGCGGCGGCTGCACCGGTCTTGGTCGGAATCATATTGTGGCCGGCGGCGCGCGCGCGACGCAGGTCCTCGTGATAGACGTCGGTCAGCACCTGGTCGTTGGTGAACGAGTGAATCGTGGTCATCAGTCCGCTGACGACACCAATCTTGTCGTGCAACGGCTTGACCAGTGGCGCCAGGCAGTTGGTCGTGCACGATGCGTTCGAGATCACCGTATGCGACGCCTTCAATGTCGCGCGGTTGACGCCATAGACGATCGTGGCGTCGACATCCTTGCCGCCGGGCGCGGAGATGATGACCTTCCTGGCGCCGCCTTTCAGGTGCGCCGATGCCTTTTCCTTGGTGGTAAACAAGCCAGTGCATTCGAGCACGACATCGACGCCAAGATCGCGCCACGGCAGCTCGGCCGGGTTGCGCTGCGCCAGTACGCGGATACGGTCGCCATCGACCACCATCGAATCGCCATCAACCGCGACGGTGCCCGGAAACGGGCCATGCGCGGTGTCGTACTTGGTCAGATGTGCGTTGGTGTTGGGGTCGCCGAGATCGTTGATCGCGACGATCTGCAGGTCGTGCGTCTTGCCGCCTTCGTAGTGCGCGCGCAGGATGTTGCGGCCGATGCGACCATAACCGTTAATGGCAACCTTGATCGTCATTGTTTCCCTTGTGCGATGACCTGTTTGACGGTGGCCACGACGTTGTCCACAGTGAATCCGAAATGCTTGAAGACATCCTTGGCCGGCGCCGACTCCCCATAGCGATCAAGGCCGATCACTGCACCGCTGGCACGCACGTACTTCCACCAGACGTCCGTCACGCCCGCTTCAATCGCGATGCGCGGCACGCCTTCCGGCAATACCTGCGACTTGTACCCCGTGTCCTGCCGGTCGAACACCGTCGTCGACGGCATCGAGACAACGCGTACCGCAATCCCCTGTTCGGCAAGCTGCTTCTGGGCGTCGATGGCAAGTCCCACTTCGGAGCCGGTCGCAATTAGCACCGCCTGCGCATCATCGGAGTCGTTAATCACGTAGGCGCCACGGCGTATCAACGTCGCCTTCGCAGAGCCCGAGACGAATGGAACGGGCTGGCGTGAAAAGAGCAGGCTGGTCGGGCCATCGTCGCGCTCGATGGCGGCCGCCCACGCGACCAGCGACTCAACCGTATCGGCCGGCCGCCAGACATCCATGTTCGGAATCAGCCGCAACGTCGCTGCATGTTCAACCGCCTGGTGCGTCGGCCCGTCTTCGCCCAGGCCAATCGAATCATGCGTGAACACATAGATGACGCGCAGCTTCATCAGCGCGGCCATGCGTAGTGCGTTACGCGCATAGTCAGAGAAGGTCAGAAATGTGCCGGCAAAAGGCACGAATCCGCCGTGTGCCGCCAGCCCGCTGGAAATTGCGCACATGCCGAACTCGCGCACACCGTAGTTGATGTGACGGCCGTCGAGATGATCAGGCCGAAACGCGCCCGCCTTGCTCCACTTGGTCAGATTGCTGCCGGTCAGATCCGCCGAGCCGCCGATGATCTCCGGCAGTGACGGCGCCAGCGCTTCGAGCGCAAGCTGTGACGCCTTGCGCGTTGCCACTGCTTCCCGTTTTTCGGTGGCAGCAGCGATGGCGCCGTCGCGCGCCCGCGCGTACGCGCCTGGCAGCTCGCCCCGCATGCGTCGCTCAAACTCGCCAGCTTCCTGCGGATAGCGTTCGGAATACGCGTCAAAAAGTTGATTCCATTTGCCCTCCCGCTCGGCGCCGGCCGCGTTCGCGTTCCATGCGGCGTACGCATCGTCCGGCACGACAAATGGCTCGTGCGGCCATCCAAGCGCGGCGCGCGTCGCCTTGACCTCAGCTTCGCCCAACGCTTCACCGTGCGCTTTCTCGGTGCCGGCGCGGCCCGGCGAACCCTTGCCGATAATCGTCTTAGCAACGATCAACGTCGGCTCGGTCGCTTGCTGCTGCGCTTCGGAGATCGCTCGGTCCACCGCGTTGACATCGTGTCCGTCGATGGGCCCGATGACGTGCCAGCCATAGGCCTCAAACCGTTTCGCAGTGTTGTCGGTGAACCAGTCCTTGACCTCACCGTCGATCGAAATGCCGTTGTCGTCGTAAATGGCGATCAACCGGTTTACCTGCCACGTGCCCGCCAGCGACGCTGCCTCGTGTGAAATGCCCTCCATCATGCAGCCGTCGCCCATGAACACGTAGGTCCAGTGATCGACGATGTCGAAACCCGGCCGATTGAACTCCGCCGCGAGCAGCTTTTCAGCGAGCGCCAGGCCGACCGCGTTCGCGAACCCTTGCCCAAGCGGCCCTGTCGTGGTTTCAACGCCGGGCGTCATGCCGCGCTCCGGGTGGCCTGGCGTGCGGCTGTGCAGTTGCCGAAAATTCTTCAGTTCTTCAAGCGGCAGGTCATAGCCGGTCAGATGCAGCAGCGCGTACTGCAGCATCGAGCCATGCCCGTTGGAGAGAATGAACCGGTCGCGGTTGGCCCAATCGGGGTTAGACGGGTTGTGCGAAAGATGCCTGCCCCAGAGAGCCACGGCAATTTCGGACATTCCCATCGGCATGCCTGGATGGCCCGAATTGGCCTGCTGCACGGCGTCCATCGCCAACGCACGGATGGCATTGGCCATCAGCGCCACCGGCAAATCGGACACTGCAGGTGGCGTAGAAGCGTCGTTCATTGAGCAGCTGCTAAAGCGCGTCATGGTAGCAAAGCGGTTTACGTCAGACCGCCAGACGCGCCGCTTGCAATAGAGCTTTACAACATCATCTGTGAGTTCTCAGCCGCGGGATGCGGCCGATAGTAAATCCGCGGCTATTTCATATACTATTCGCCGCTTTTCCAAATTCGATCCGGAACCAAAAGGAAGCAACGGGCGCCACACTCTCATCGCAGATCTTCAAATTTTGCGAGCGAGCGAAGGCAACGAGCCGTTAGGCAGCACTCCCGTCAGAGCCAGCAGGGCAGCGCAGAACTCCTGCGTTGCATGACTCGCACGCCGCGCCACAGCGCGCGAGTCCCGGATCGTGGGGTTGCGACGCAAGTCGCACTTCTGGTCGATTTAGGGCGGACCTGCTGGGGGACGAAGATGAATGGCCTTCACCTGACTGGCGATCTGTTCGACTGCGGTTGCAGCGCAGCGCTTTTGACGGATCTGGACACACTTTCCAAAGTTTGCCGCGACGCTACCACCGAGTCGAAGCTGACCATTGTCGATCAGGCATGGCATCGGTTTCCGGAGTGGAACGGCGAAGCGGGTGGCGTCACCGGAACGCTGCTTCTCGCCGAATCGCATCTGGCGATTCACACCTGGCCTGAACGGCGCGGCGTCACGCTCGATGTATACGTCTGCAACTTTACCGACGACAACACCAGCAGGGCCGAACAGTTGTTCGCTGCGCTCGCGCTCGCATTTCGGCCGAAGAATCAGGTCGTGAATCGCATCACGCGCGGGGATCTGGCCGCCGGTCCTGAGGATCCGGCGGCTACCACGCCGAACCCGGCTGCAAAGGGCGAGTTGATCTTCGACTGGCTGAACGCACATTCCGGTTACGGCTTCACCGCCACGAAGACGCTGGAAGAAATCGAGTCACCTTACCAGCGGGTGGAGGTGTACGACACACAGCAGTTCGGCAAGCTGTTTCGGCTGGACGGACGCCTGATGACCTCTGAACGCGACGAATTTTTCTATCACGAATGCATGACGCATCCGGCCGCGCTTGCGCATGCAAATCCGGAATCGATCCTGGTAATCGGCGGCGGCGACGGCGGCTCATCGGAAGAGCTGCTGAAGCATTCCAGCGTCAAGCGCATCGTGATGGCCGAGTTGGACGCCGCGGTGATCGACATTTCAAAGAAGTGGCTGGGGTCGATTCACAAGGGCGCGTTCGACGATCCGCGTCTTGAAGTCAAGATCGGCGACGGCTTCGAGTTCGTCAAGTCGACCGCCGAGCGCTTCGACATGATCGTGCTTGATCTGACCGACCCCGACACACCGGCATTTCATCTGTACTCCGAGCAGTTCTTCCGGATGTGCCAGCGCATTCTGAGGCCCGGCGGCATGCTGACGCTGCACCTGGGCTCGCCGGTGTATCAGGCCGAAACCGTGCGGAAGAATGCGACCAATTTGCACAACGTGTTTCGTCACGTGGCACCGCTGTCGCTGTTCGTTCCGCTTTACGGCTCACTGTGGTGTCTGGCGGTGGCCAGTGATACGGTCGATCCGCGGACGCTATCGGCCGACACCATCGCGCAGCGCATCGGTGCGCGGCGCATCGGTGGATTGCGTTACTACGACCCCGCCGTGCACGCCGCGCTGTTCACGTTGCCGGTCTTCGTGCGGGAACAGGTACAGCCGCAGGCAGCCGCG
>JBGTEW010000057.1:0-6848 GCA_041747615.1 Burkholderiaceae bacterium
GCGCCGATCAGCTTGACCGCTCCATAGCCTTCTCCGGTCACCCACCAGGCGACCAGGCCCGCAACGGGCGGCATCAGGTAGATCAGCGGCGCCGTGCGCGCGACACCACGCACGGCGTTTACCCAGCCCCACACAAGCCAACCGACAAAGGCAGAAAGCACAACGGCCCAGAGCAGTCCGGCCCAGATCGTCAACGGCACCGCGCTCCACTGCACCTGCATCCCGGCGTGCACGCTGAGCAGCAGCACCGGCACACATCCAAACAGCGTTGCGTAGGTCATCACAAGCACGCCGCCGTGGCGCTCGATCAGCGGCTTGGCGGCCACCGTGTAGGCCGAGAAGAAGAACGCCGCGATCAGCAGCACCAGGTCACCGCCGCTGGCACGCCATTGCGCGCCGAGCAGCTTGTCCGATAGAAAAATCAACACGCCGATACAGGCGACTGCAACACCCCCAATCTGCGCGCGCGTGAGCTGCTCGACTCCAAGTTGTCGCAGCAGCAGCAGTGTGAACACCGGGCCGCACGCAAGAATCAGCGAGCTCGAGAAAGCCGTCGACCAGTGGATGCCGAACGTCACCAGCCCGACGTGCATAAGATGCCCGAGCAGGCCGAGCCGGAACAAAGCCCACAGTTCGGTCGGTGGTAAGCGCGGCCAGTTGATGCCATAGCGTTGCCACAGCAGAGCGGCGGCGCACACCGGCATGATCAAGTAACGGATAAACAAGAATCCGCCAGGTGACACAGCGTTGAACACTGCCTTTTGTACGCTGAAATTGATGCCCCACACCACGATCAGCGCAAAGGCCAGTAGCAGAGCCGCGCGCTGGCGCGATGTTTCTGGCGGAAAAAATGCATTGGGGGCGGTTGGTACAGCCACAACTAGATTCGCGGCGTAACCGTCAGATGCGAGCGTCGCTTATCTGCTTGCGCCGATACTGACCCTGCCGCTCCAGCATCCAGCCTGGGTACTCTGACGGCAAGCGGCTCACTTCATCGAGCTGCTTCAATTCATCAGCGCTCAGCGTGACTTGCGCAGCGGCGATGTTGTCTGCGAGTTGCTCGGGCCGTTTCGCACCAATGATCACGCTGGTGACTTGCGGCTGCGCGAGCAACCAAGCCAGCGCGATCTGCGCGACCGAGACGCCGCGCGCTTGCGCCATCGGCCGCATCGCGTCGATGCACGCATAGGCGCGCTCGCGGTTCACCGGCGGAAAGTCAAAGGTTGTGCGCCGGCTTCCTTGTTCGCCCTTCTCTTCGCGCCCGAACTTGCCGCTGAGCAATCCGCCTGCAAGCGGACTCCACACCAACAGGCCGATCCCCTCGCTGCGCAGCATCGGAATGATTTCGCGCTCCAGGTCGCGGCCGGCGATCGTGTAGTAAGCCTGCAGGGATTCCAGGCGCGTCAGACCGAGCCGTTCGGCGATGCTAACGGCCTTGACGAGTTGCCACGCGGCCCAGTTGGATACGCCGATGTAACGAACGTGGCCATGGCGCACCAGCTGATCGAGCGCGCGCACCGTCTCTTCGATCGGTGTTGCCGTATCAAATGCATGAATCTGGTAGAGGTCGATGTGATCAAGCTGAAGGCGGTTCAGACTCGCTTTCACGCTATCCAGGATGTGGCCGCGCGAGGCGCCGCGCATGTTCGGCCCAGGCCCCATCTCGCCGAAGACTTTCGTGGCGACCACTACGCTTTCGCGCGGCACCTTCAGGTTCTTCAGCGCCTGCCCGGTGATCTGTTCGGCCAGTCCACCCGAGTACATGTCCGCTGTGTCGATGAAATTGATGCCGGCATCGAGCGCCTGACCGACCATCCGCTCGGCTTCAGGTTGCTGCAAATTTCCGATTTGAGCCCACATCCCGTCACCACCGCCGAAGGTCATCGTGCCGAGACAGAGTTCGGAAACGAATAGGCCAGTGCGGCCTAGCGGACGATTACGCATGAATGCGAACTCCTAGTTGACGGCTCGTGATGGGTCGAGCGATCAGTCAAACATGAACTAATGACCTGCAACGTGCAGCCATTCCAAGCGGCGCGTTGACCTGTTCAATCCAGTCTAACCATCTTTAAGGCATCGTAATTCCGCGCCAATTTGGCGCTTCGCTGTGCGTCTGCCCAATTGAGAATCGCCTCATGAGCACATCCCGCAAAACGCCTTTCGCCTATCTCACCAGCCTGATCACCGCGATTCTGCTTTCCGGCTGTGCAACGGGCATGAGCAAGGACGAGTGCGTGCTGGCTGATTGGCAAATGATCGGATACGAGGATGGTCTGCGCGGTTTTCCGGCCGAGCGAATCGGCGCGCATCGCGTCGCGTGCGCCAAACACCAGGTGACGCCAAACCTTGCCGCCTATAGCGCAGGCCGAGAGCGCGGCCTGCGTGAGTTCTGCCAGCCGAAAAACGGCTTTCGTGCCGGACTAAATGGCACCGGTTACGCCAACGTGTGCTCGGGCTCGACCGAGACCGCCTTCGTCAATGCGTATCAATGGGGCCGGCAGATTCACGATGCGCGCGCCGAACTGCGCACGACAAACTCGAGACTGCGCAACGCGCGAGAAGGTCTTGCGCACACGAATGCCGCGATGGCAAGCGTCACTGCCGAACTCGTGTTACCGGCCGTCCCAATCGAGCGCCGCACGTGGCTCGCGACGGAGCTCGTCCGTCTGACGCAGGAGCGCACCGAACTCGTTGCACGCATCGACCAGCTTGCCACGCATTCGCAGCAACTGGCGGTCAACGTGCAGGAACTTGAACGGCAGAGTCCATACGCGCTTTGAGTGACCGTTCCTGCGGTTCTTCAGCGGCTGCGGGGCTCGCATAGACCTCTTTGATAACGGAGACAAAGGTGCGGATCGGATCGAATGGCGCAACTTAGCGTCTGTTTGATCGCCGGAGTAGTAGCGTTGACACCGACGTGAAACTGCTGAGAAGCTTAGACATGAGCGCACGTCGGCCGAACTTCATCTACATTTTGGCCGACGATCTCGGCTATGCCGATCTTGGCTGCCTGGGCGCTCGCGATGCGCAGGGACGTCCTGCCAACATCACTCCCAATCTCGATCGCCTGGCGAAGCAGGGCCTGCTGTTCACGCGCGGTTATGCGAACTCCGGCGTGTGCTCGCCGACGCGTTTCGCGTTGATCACGGGTCGCTGGCAGTATCGGCTGCGCGGCGCCGCGGAGGAGCCGCTTGCGACGATCATCAAAGGCGACAAGGTGCTTGGCCTGCCGCCCGAGCATCCGACCTTGCCGTCGCTGCTGCGTGACGCCGGCTACGCGACCGCGCTGATCGGCAAATGGCACCTCGGTTATCCGCCGTGCTTCGGCCCACGCAAGAGCGGCTACGCGGAGTTCTTCGGCTTTCATTCCGGCGGCCTCGACTACTTCGCGCATACCGATACGCGCGGCACGCCGGATCTGTGGGAAAACGAAACGCCTGTGCAGCGCGAGGGCTATCTCACCGATCTGCTGAGCGAGCGTGCGGCGGAGTTCGTGCAGCGCCAGAGCGCAGATCAGCTGTTTCTACTGAGCCTGCATTACAGCGCGCCGCACTGGCCGTGGGAGACACGCCACGATCGAGCCGAATCGCAGCGCATCGGCGGCAACGCCAAGCATCTCGACGGCGGCTCGATCGCGACCTATCAACGCATGATTCACCACATGGACGAAGGCATCGGACAGGTGCTGGCAGCGCTCGATGGGCGTGGACTGGCCGAAGACACGCTGGTCGTGTTTACGAGCGACAACGGCGGCGAGCGCTTCTCCAACAACTGGCCATTTGTTGGGCAAAAGATGGATCTGCTGGAAGGCGGGATCCGTGTGCCGTTAGTTGCACGCTGGCCACGCGCGATCGCGGCTGGCAGTGTCAGCGCGACGCCGAATCTGACGATGGATTGGACTGCGACGATGCTCGCAGCCGCAGGCGTCGATGCGCATCCGAACTATCCGCTAGACGGCGTGAACCTGTTGCCGCTGTTTGCCGATCCGTCGTGGACTCAAACACGCGATCTTTTCTGGCGTATGAAACATCGCCAGCAGCGCGCATTGATTCGTGGTGACTGGAAGTACCTGGCGATGGATGGCAACGAGTATCTGTTCAACCTCGCGGTCGACGAGCGCGAGCGAGCTAATCTGGCGCAGCGCGAACCGCAGCGCCTTGCCGAGCTAAGTGCAGCGTGGATGCGCTGGAACGAACAGATGCCACCGGTGCCGGAAGACGCCAAGGTCTCACTGGTTTTCACGCCCCAGGAGATCCCGCAGGCAACTTTCTGAGTGACGGAAAGATCACGGCCCAAGATGTCGCTTGCCCGACCCGGGGCCGATCTCCCACGCCAAATCGATGCTGCAACCCTTCGCTGTCTTGATCGCCTCCAGTCCCGCAAGATGGCCGCCCCAGAAGAATTCCTGCTGGAAAGTCAGCTCAGGTTTTTCTGCATCCAAGGAGACCGGAATCTGAGCCCGTGCCAAATTGCCGGGCACCTGCAGCGCGATGAAAAGGGCGCTCAGCTCGGCCGCGACCCGCTCGATCAGGCTGCAGCTCGCTAGGGGATCGAACTGGCAATCTGGTGCTGTTTGTGGCGCAAGATAATCGAAGTGTCCGCCGGGGAAGACGGAGCGGTACTTAGGCTGAGGAATCTGCTTCCACCGATCGGCAGTATCGAGATTCTCTTCCATGGTGGTGCCCGCGTTAGGAGACCACATGAAGAACGACGGCGCATCGATCGCCTGCAGAACACTCACCGGATCGCCGAGCAGCTGGTCCCCCCATGGCCCGCTCCAGCCGACGTAGGCCGAAATTGAAGGACGAGCTGCTGCCACTTGAGCAGCAAGGATGGCGCCGAAAGAGTGACCAGCGACCGCGGTGGCCTCGGGCCGCGCGTCGATCCATTGTCGGTGTTGCCAACTGTTTCGCACCCAATCAAGCACTGCGAGCGCTTCGATTGTTCGCGCAGAAGTTGGACTCGTCACCAGCTGTGTGCTCCAGCGCGGCGCCACTACGACGTACCCACTCTTGGCCAGCGTTCTTGGCAGCGCCGTCCAGCGGCGGTTGTAGAACTGGTCGCGCAGACACGCCGCAGGCGGCTGGCCGTGCAGGAAGAGAACCAATGGCCACCGGATCAGACACATCTTCAGCATCGGCGCACCATTAGTCACGCCCTCGTAGGTGGGGTACCAGATACGCATGTTCACAGGCGCACCGACCTCGCCGCGCTCAATGTCCTGGAATCCGTAGAACACCGGGTGCAGGATGTCCGGTGTCCAGTTGATGCCGCCGGATTCAGCCGGATCTCTCGGACACGATTCCGCGAAAGCCTCGATCAAGCCTGCGCAACCGCTAAGCCCCGGTATCGCGAACAGCGAACCTGTAGCTGCAGCTAACACGAGCGCGCGTCGATTGTTTGTTCCTTCGTGGGCGCGAGGTTCCTGCATGTCGCCTCCGGAATGGCTCGAAACGCAGCGCAGTCACTGCTGAATATTCGCGGCCTTCACCACCGGTTCCCACTTCGCGCGATATGCCGCGATCATCTTCGCGGTGGCTTCAGGTCCGGCAACGACGGGCTCCATGTTCGCGTCGCGAAACTTCTTCTGCATTTCCTTCGACTGCATGATCGCTTCGATAGCGCTGCCTAATTCGCGCACGCGCGCCGCAGGCATCGAGGCCGGCGCGAAGAATGCATTCCAGCCGTCGGCGACAACGTCGAGTCCTGTTTCTTTCAACGTCGGCACGTTCGGTAATTCGGGCACGCGCTTGGCGCCGCCGATCGCGAGGATGCGGATCTTGCCGCCCTGGTGCTGCGGCAGCAGCGTGTCGAGCGTGTCGATAGCAACGGGCAATTGACCTCCAATCAAATCGGTCAGCAGCGGCGCAGAGCCGCGATAACCGACGACCTCCGGCTTCACTTTCGCCGCATCGGCCAGCATCAGCGCAAAGAAATGCGGCAGGCTGCCGGTGGCCGGCACGCCAAAGTTGGCTTTGTCAGGATTGGCGCGCAGCCACGCGAGCAGGTGATTAACTTCCCTGACCGGCACCGCGGGACCGACGGCCACGCCAAATTCATAGCGCGACACCTGCGCGACCGGAACGAAGTCTTTCAGCGGGTCGTAGCCAACGTTCTTGAATACATGCGGAGCCACGACGTTGACTGCCGGGTTGCCGATCATCAACGCGGTCTCGTTTGCGGGTGTAGCGCGGAAGCCTTGCGCAGCAACCCTGCCACCGGCTCCGGTCTTGTTCTCCACCACGACAGTCGCGCTGAGTTTTTCACGCAACGCATCACCCACCAACCGCGCCGCGCGGTCTGATGCGCCACCAGGCGGATAGCCGACGATGATTTTGATCGTGTCGATCTTCTGTTGCGCACTGACCGGAGTGAGAAAGACAAGAGAGCAACTTGCGATGGCAACTCTTGCGAAATACAGCGCGACTTTCAGCATGGCTTTCCTGGCGAACGGACGTTGGCTGCCGATTGTGCCGCAATCGGCGCATCGTCACGCTTTAGCGACCGACCCGTCATATGAACCCCACTTTCGCGCGACCAATCGTGCAATGACGGCAGACCGCGGCGCGGATGAGCTACGGCGCGACCTGGCGGTTCGCCATGCCGACGCCTATGCGTGGGCACTGTCCTGTTGCCGCCAACATCGCAACGACGCGGAGGATGTGTTGCACACCGCCTACCTGAAGGTGCTCGACGGCAAAGCCCGGTTCAACGGCCGTTCGTCGTTCGCGACATTTCTGTTCGGCGTCATCCGGCTCACCGCGGTCGATCACCGTCGACGTCATGTACTGCGCACCTTGCTGGCCGGTCGCTGGGGCGCGGCGGAACCCGAGCATGGCCCGGCACCG
>JBGTEW010000058.1:0-14351 GCA_041747615.1 Burkholderiaceae bacterium
AAGCATGACCCGTCGGGCTATTCATCGGCGCATGCAGATGCTCTGTCGCCGCGACACCCCCAGAAGAGCGTTTGTGATTCCGCAAATCCGAGAAATGCGCGGAACGGGCAGCGCACTGACCGCTGACGCTGATGAATTCGGTGCGGCGCGCGCGGCGAGAACGAGCCAGGCGCGCGCCAGATGAAAACGCCGGAGCATGCCCGGCGCTTGAATGATCGAGAATTCTGGTGGTAGAAAAAATGCCGCAGATGCCACTGAATGCGGACATCCCGGGATGCTCTGGCGCGGTGGGTTCAGCGCTGATAAACCGATGAGCTCTTCGACTGTGCGGTTCAGTAGTCAATTCAGTGGTCGAGTGTCCGTTTGAGAGATCGCAATCACGTTCAAACAAACCGATCGAACAATTTAACAATGGATCGCGTTGTACGCGCAAAATAATTCCATCGCAAGAATTTTTTGCGGTGAACATCGATTTGTGTGCGATTTGTTCCACTGTTCGATCGTTCAACGTTGATGGTGTGAACGCGATCGCTTCATCTGTTCACGCTAATCCCAACTCAACGCGCCACCGCTTTGATACTCGATCACGCGCGTTTCGAAAAAATTGCGCTCCTTTTTTAGATCGATCATCTCGCTCATCCATGGGAAGGGGTTCTCTTCCTGCCGAAACAGCGTCTCGATGCCGATCTGCTGCGCGCGCCGATTGGCGATATAGCGCAGATAGCCCTTGAACATTGGCGCGTTGAGCCCGAGCACGCCACGCGGCATCGTGTCCTCCGCATACGCATACTCGAGCTCGACCGCCTCCCTGAACAGCTTGCGAATGTCGTCACGGAACTGTGGAGTCCAGAGCTGCGGGTTCTCGAGCTTGATCTGGTTGATCAGGTCGATGCCGAAATTGCAGTGCATCGACTCGTCGCGCAGGATGTACTGATACTGCTCGGCGGCGCCGGTCATCTTGTTCTGCCGACCCAGGGCCAGGATCTGCGTGAACCCGACGTAGAAAAACAGGCCCTCCATCAGGCAGGCAAACACGATCAGGCTTTTCAGCAAGGCCTGGTCGCTTTCGATGGTGCCGGTCTTGAAGTGCGGATCGGTCAGCGTGTCAATGAACGGGATCAGAAATTCATCCTTGGCGCGGATCGACCCGATCTCGTGATAGGCGTTGAACACTTCGCCTTCGTCCAGCCCGAGCGACTCGACGATGTATTGGTAGGCGTGTGTATGGATCGCCTCCTCGAACGCCTGGCGCAGCAGGAACTGCCGGCACTCGGGCGCGGTGATGTGCCGATAAGTGCCGAGCACGATGTTATTGGCGGCGAGCGAGTCGGCGGTGACGAAAAAGCCGAGGTTGCGCTTAACCAGCCGGCGCTCGTCGTCTGTCAGTCCATCCGGGTCCTTCCACAGGGCGATGTCGCGCGACATGTTCACTTCCTGCGGCATCCAGTGGTTGGCACAGGTAGACAAATACTTTTCCCACGCCCATTTATATTTAAAGGGGACCAGCTGATTGACGTCGGTCCGGCCGTTGATGATTCGCTTGTCGGCGACATTGACCCGGCGCAGCTCGGGCGCGATGGTGGCTTGCTCGGACAGGGCCGGCAGTGTCGGGTCTGTGCGCACGCCCCCTAGCAGCACCCCACCCGGCGTCGGCGCGATGTTTTCCTCCCAGGCCAACATCAACTTCTCCTTGGCGTGCGCAACCTAGGCGCGCCGCATGTCTTTACTTTTGTCTGCATGCTTATTGACATGCTTCGCAATCGGCAAACCCCGTGTCGCCGGGCTGCAACATGCACGCCTGGCCGTCAGACCGGGGGCCCGCGGCATCAGTGGGGACCGCATTCATCTGTCCGCTGTGCGTCGTCGACTTCTCTGCGTGCGTGGCGCCGATCGTGCGGAGGTAGTAGGTCGTTTTCAGGCCGCGCTGCCACGCCAGCCGGTAGGTCTCGTCAAGCTTGCGGCCGGAGACGCCGGCCATGTAGATGTTCAGCGACTGCGCCTGATCGATCCACTTCTGGCGGCGCGCGGCGCACTCGATCAGCCAGGCGGGCTCGATCTCGAATGCCGTTGCATACAGCTGCCGAAGCTCGGCCGGCACCCGCTCACTCTTGGCGACTGAGCCGTCGTAATACTTCAGCTCGTGCACCATCACTTCGTCCCACACGCCAAGCGCCTTGAGATCGCGCACCAGATGGTCGTTGACGACCGTGAACTCCCCCGACAGGTTCGACTTGACGAACAGGTTCTGAAAAGTGGGCTCGATGCAGGCGTCGACGCCGACGATGTTGGAAATCGTTGCGGTCGGAGCGATCGCCACGCAGTTCGAGTTGCGCATGCCGTGCTGTTTGATGCGGGCACGCAGCGCGTCCCAGTCCATCGTGAAGCTGGTGTCAAGCTCCAGGTGACCACCGCGCTGCTCTTTAAGCAGTGCGAGCGTGTCCTGCGGGAAGATGCCATGGTCCCACAGCGAACCGGCAAACGACGAATAGCGGCCGCGCTCCTCGGCGAGCTCGGTCGACGCCCAGTAGGCGTAGTAGCAGGTGGCTTCCATGCTGCGGTCGGCGAACTCGATCGCCGCGGCTGACGCATACGGCACTCGCAGCATGTGAAGGCAATTCTGAAAGCCCATGATGCCCAGACCGACCGGGCGGTGCTTGACGTTTGAGTTGCGCGCCTTGTTTACCGCGTAGTAGTTGATGTCGATGACGTTGTCGAGCATCCGCATCGCGGTCCGGATCGTCTTCTGCAGCTTGACGTGATCGAGCTGGTACGTAACCGAGCCGCCGCTGACATCCGCCCTCATATGCGCCGGCAGGTTGACCGAGCCCAGGTTGCAGACCGCGATTTCCGAGTCCGAGGTGTTCAGCGTGATCTCGGTGCACAGATTCGAACTGTGAATCGTGCCGATGTGCTGCTGCGGCGAGCGCAGATTGCATGCATCCTTGAACGTGATCCATGGGTGCCCGGTCTCGAACAGCATCGACAGCATCTTGCGCCAGAGAGCCTGCGCGGCAACCTTTTTGAACAGCTTGAGTTCGCCGCGCGCCGCCTTCTGCTCATACCGCACGTAGGCCTCTTCAAAGGCACGCCCGGTCAGCTCGTGCAGGTCGGGGCAGTCGGAGGGCGAGAACAGCGTCCAGTCGGCTCCTTCGATCACGCGTTTCATGAACAGATCCGGAATCCAGTTCGCCGTGTTCATGTCGTGCGTCCGGCGGCGGTCATCGCCGGTGTTCTTGCGAAGCTCGAGAAACTCCTCGACGTCCAGATGCCAGGTTTCGAGATAGCAGCACACCGCCCCCTTGCGCTTGCCGCCCTGGTTGACTGCCACCGCCGTGTCGTTGACGACCTTCAGGAACGGAACAACGCCCTGGCTCTTGCCGTTGGTTCCCTTGATATGACTCCCGAGCGCGCGCACCGGGGTCCAGTCGTTGCCAAGCCCCCCGGCATATTTGGCGAGCAGCGCGTTTTCCTTGATCGCCTCGTAAATTCCATCCAGATCGTCGCCGACGGTCGACAAATAGCACGACGAGAGCTGCGAATGCCGGGTCCCGGAATTGAACAGCGTCGGCGTCGAGCTCATGAAGTCGAATCTCGATAAGACTTCATAGAACTCGATCGCGCGTGCTTCCCGTTCGATCTCGTTCAGCGCAAGTCCCATTGCGACCCGCATGAAGAAAATCTGCGGCAGCTCGAAGCGGCGCCCGTCGTGGTGCAGGAAGTAGCGGTCGTACAGCGTCTGCAGACCCAGATAGTTGAAACTCAGATCGCGTCCGGCATCAAGGGCAGCGCCCAGCCGGTTCAGCTCGAACTGCGCCAACCGTTCGTCCAGCAGCCCCGCATTGATCCCGACCTTGATGAACTCCGGGAACGCCTCCGCGTAGCGCGCCTGCATCTCGGCCTGTATGACCTCTTCGCCCAACACCTCGCGCCGCACGGTATGCATCAGCAGGCGCGCCGTCACGGTCGAATACGCCGGGTCCTGCTCGATCAGCGCGCGCGCCGCGAGAATGGCCGACTTGTAAACCTCATCGAGCGGCACACCGTCGTAGAGGTTCTTGAACGTCTCGGAAATGATCGCATCGGGCGTCACGTAGTCCGACAACCCCTCGCACGCGGCGCGCACGATCGCTTCGACCCTTGGCATATCGAGCGGAACGCGCACGCCGTTCTCGAGCATCGACAGTTTGGGCGCCGGCTCGGCCTTGCGCGCGATCTGCTTGGCGCGCTCCTGTGAGCGCTTTTCGCGGTAAAGCACGTAGGAGCGCGCAACGTCGTGCGCGCCGTCGCGCATCAGCGAAAGCTCGACCTGATCCTGCACATCCTCTATATGAAAGGTGCCGCCAGCAGGCCACCGTCGCAGCAGTGCGCGCACCGTGCCGCCGGTCAGCTTCTCGACCTGCTCGCGGATCGCTGCCGACGCCGCCCCCTGGCCGCCCCTCACCGCAATGAACGCCTTGGTCATCGCTACCGCGATCTTCGACGGCTCGAACGGAACTACCGAGCCGTTGCGACGAATGACTTTGTAATCGCTGAAGGAGGTGGCGCTGATGGCGCTGATTCCTGCTGCGCCGGGACTGCCTGAGCTTTCGGAAAACTCGTGAGCGGCCGCGGCTGCACCGCCCGTCATGGTCATTGATTCCTGAAACTGCATGCCACCTCCAATTCACCGGCATCTGCATCACCTTGAATGCCAACGGCATTTTCTAGGTGCCTGCAGACACCACTAGTTCTAGTTGCAGACTCCGAGACTTCGCGCCGACCGGTCACCGCATCGCGCACCAATCGCCGCATCAAAGCTAGTCCGCCATGGCGACGCATCGCGCGCAACACCAATCGACCTGGCAATGATGCACAACATCTTGTATGCGGTCAGCATTTCTTTACTACGAATAGTGTTGCGCATCATATGCGCAGAACTTTTGAAACTCAATAGAAGTTGATTGCGCATTGCATCGAAGATGCGAATGCAGCAGAAAAAATCAGATGGACTGAAAGGAAACGCTTGACGGAAGTGCGACCCGGCGTCTATCGAAGAACGGCCCCGGATCGGTTTTTCGATCCCGCGCGATGTCGCTGTGGCCACGGATCGCTGTGATCGTCGGGTAAGCGCCCAGCAGCGCGCCAATCGCGTCATTCAGACCGCGGTACTGGGCATCCGTGAAGGGCTCAAAATCGGTTCCCTCGAGCTCGATGCCGATCGAGAAGTCGTTGCAACCGGTGCGCCCCTGGAACACGGAAGCGCCAGCGTGCCAGGCACGATCGGCAAACGACACGAACTGTGTCGTCGCGCCGTCGCGCTCGATCAGCAGGTGCGCCGATACACGCGCGCCACCCAGCAGTGCAAAGAATGGATCGGCGTTACCGTCGAGCGTGTTGGAGAACAGCCGCTCTATGTGGCCGCCGCCGTAGCGTCCCGGCGGCAAACTGATGTTGTGTATGACGATCAGCTCGATTGAAGCGCCGGCGGGGCGGCCATCGAAGTTGGGGGACTGCACACGGCGGGCCTGGTCCAGCCAGCCGCCATTTGAAACAATCACTTGATGCCAAGCCGCTGCATTCGGTAACGCAGCTGCCGGAACGTGATGCCGAGAAGGTGAGCAGCTGCGGTGCGATTGTGGCGAGTTTTGCCCAGTGCGCACCGGATTGCGTCGCGCTCGAGTGAATCGAGATAGGCACCGAGCGAAGTCGGCACGCCGTCAACAACCCGGAAATCGAGCACACCGAGGGGCGCCGGATATTCGGCTTCCTCTGCCACCGGTGCGACCACTTCATCGGCCGCATCCACCGCTACCGTTCCGGCATCGATCGGCAGATCCGCCTCAGACGCCGGCAGCATCAGGTCCTCGGCCATCAATACATCGCCGCCAAGCGCCACTGCACGCTCAAGGATGTTCTCGAGCTCACGGACATTGCCTGGGAAGCGATAGCGCTTCAGAGCAATCGTGGCATCGGCCGAGAGGTGCGCTGGCGCTGTTCCGGCTCTGGTTGCAATGCGCTTCAACAATGATTCGGCGAGCAGCGGAACGTCGTCGAGCCTCTCGCGCAACCCGGGAACGCGTAGTTCGATCACGTTCAGCCGATAAAACAGGTCCTGCCTGAACCGGCCGGCCGTCACCAGCGCGCCCAGGTCCTGGTGGGTCGCGCTGACAATTCGCACGTCGACCGGCTCTTCTGCCGATGCGCCCACCTTCCGCACCCTGCGCTCCTGAATCGCGCGCAGCAGCTTCACCTGCATCGCCAGCGGCAACTCGGCCACTTCGTCGAGAAACAGCGTGCCGCCGGTCGCCGCCTGAAAGAAGCCTTCGCGATCCCTCTCGGCACCAGTGAACGCACCTTTGCGATAACCAAAGAACTCGGCCTCCATCAGCGTTTCTGGGATGGCGCCGCAATTGACTGCGATAAACGGTTGCTGTCTGCGGCTGGACGCATCGTGAATCGCGCGCGCCGCGAGCTCTTTTCCGCTGCCCGACTCACCGCGGATCGCCACCGGAGCCATGCTGCGCGCGAGCCTCCCGATCATCGCCCGCATCTGCTGCATTGCCGGCGTTTCTCCGGTCAGGCGGTCGAGCGCAGTGCCATTGACCGGCGCGTTGCCGTCTGTTGGTGGCGTGGCGCCGCTGTCACGCACCGCCGAGCGAACCAGCATCCGCAGCTGGTTGATGTCGACCGGCTTGGTCAGGTAGTCGAACGCACCCGCCTTTAATGCCGCCACAGCGTTCTCTGCGCTGCCATAGGCGGTAATCACCGCGATCGGCGGGCCTGCCGCGATTGCAACCTCACGGACCAGGTCAAGGCCGGTGCCATCGGGCAGTCGCATGTCGGTCAGACACAACGCGTACTTGTTCCGGCCGAGCAACGCGCGCGCCGCGTGTACCGATTCGGCGGTGTCCACATCCAGCCCGAGCCGTACCAGGGTCAGCGACAGCAGCTCGCGCAGATCGGCCTCGTCGTCCACCACGAGAACAGCCGGCTGCCGCCGTTGAACGGTTTGACTGGGGAGCGATTCTGAGCCGGTTGACTCACTCATCTGGTACCTACCTGATCGGCAACGTATCCAAGAAACCCTGCTGCTCGTTACCCACCGCTACACCACGCCCGAAGCGCAGTAAGAATCCGTCGCGCGATGAGCCGTCAAACTCGCGCCGCGTCGAATACGACAGATCGGCGCGATTGGTAACGCAGAACTCGCGCGCCAGATACAGCCCCAGCCCGGTACCCTGGCTGCGCGTTGTGAAAAACGGCTCGAACAGCGCCACGCGTGCTTCGGGTGGCACACCGGTGCCGTCGTCGAACACCCACAATTGCGGGCGATCCTGATCGGCTGCCCGCTCGATGACCAACCGCACCGATTTCGGACCTCCACTGGCATAGCGCAGAGCGTTATCGACCAGGTTATAAAGCACCTGCCTCAAATGTGATTGCTCGAATTTCACACTCAGATCCGGCTCTGATTCCAGTTGAATCGTCGCGGGTGCCAGCCCCCGGTCACGCAAAAACTCGGACAGAAACTGCTGCACGAACTCGTTGATGTCAATTTCATCGCCGAGTGGGGGTTCGCGGCGTGCCACCCTGAGCACATCCTCGACCAGCCGGTTGAGCCGCTGCGTGTTCTCACGCACGATCCCGGCCAGTCGTTTCAGCATCGGATCGGCACTGTCCTCACCCATCATCTGGCCGGCATGACTGATCGCGGCGAGGGGATTCCGAATCTCGTGCGCGATCGACGCCGTCAGGCGGCCCATCGCGGCGAGCTTCAATTGCTGCGCGCGATCCTCGACGTCACGCACATCCTCGATAAAGATGACGAACTCCTCAACCGAACTGGACGCCGGCCGCGCAAAGCGCGCGCGCATGCGCGACTCGAGCAAGGGGCTCGTTGAGGCGTCGGTATTCGCGCCGGCGCCGGCCATCACCGTATTCGACCAGGCGCCTTCACTGCGCCCCGCATCGACCCATCGCATGAATGCCTCGGCCAGCGCTTTGGCAGCTGGAACGCTGGTCAGCCGAATGCCGGTCAACTGCGTCGATGGCTCCAGACCCAGCATCTGTCGCGCCGCACGATTATTTGCCCGTACCTGCGTGGTTGGATCGACCACGATCACCCCCTGCTGCATCTGCGCAATCACCAGCCGGTTAATGGCCAGCTGATTCTGCAAGTCACGCCCGCGCGAGCGCGCGAGTTGCTCCTGACTCGCCAGCCGCATGCTCAGCGCACGAAGCAATGCGGTCACCGCGAACAGCGCTGCACCATAGACGCCGGCCTGAAACAGCAATGAATCGGATGCATCCGCCGAAAGAGCCCGCACGCCGGCGTCGATCAGGATCGCCAGCACGGCGATCGCACACACGAAAAACACCAGAGATGACGGCAACAGCAACGACGCGCCCGCCAACGGCAGCAGAAACAGGATGACCCAGCCCGATGCGACACCACCGCTGGTAACCACCAGCGCGGTAATGACCACCAGATCGAGCACCAGCTGACCGATCACCTGCGCCAGGAAGCGCCGATGCATGTACAGCGCAAGGCCGGCGAACAAAGCGGCAAACGCAAAGTACGAGAGCGACGCAACAATGGTTGATTGCTGCACGCCACTGACCCCGATCGGACGTGCACCAAATGCAGCGCTTGCGAACACCAGCGCCGCGGCAACGATCACACGGGTGCTGGCAAAGTACTCGAGCGCACGCCACGGCGTTTCGCTCTCGACGACAGGCTTGCCTTCAAGCAGCAGATCGACCGCGGTGACCGACGAGTCGGGAGCGTTCACTCGGGGTGTCGCGGCCCCGGAGGCGCCGGGCAATGCTCTTCGCAGCAGAAAAAGCGGTCATCCTGCTTCAGCGCCTCGTTGCGCGGAATATGCAGGCCGCAGGTGGCACAGCTGACCATCGGCAGACGCGGAACGACCGCATCGCCTGAATCCTTCGCGGAAGGCAGTGCCTTCTTCTGGAGCAGGCGCCACACAAGGTAAACGACCAGCGCCAGCAGCACGAAAAAAAGGATACGGCTCATCCAACCCTTCGCAACAAAACTTCGAGCACGAAGCGGCTGCCGACATATGCCAGCAACAGCATTGCAAATCCGGTGATGGTCCAGCGCAATGCAGTGCGCCCGCGCCAACCGAATACCAGACGGCCCAGCAGCAGTCCAGCGAAAACGATCCACGAGGCAATCGCGAACACCGTCTTGTGATCGAACCGCAGCGGGCGGCCGAACAGCTCTTCGGAAAAGAAAATGCCGCTGATCAGCGTGGCGGTCAGCAGAATGAAGCCGACGCTGATCAGCCGGAACAGCACGCCTTCCATCGCCAGCAGCGGCGGCAGCCGGTCAATCACAAAGGCCAGCCGGCCCCGCGCGACCACCGCTTCACCGTGCAACCGGCGCTCCATCGTCGCCATCAGCAGTGCGTGGATCGCAGCGATCGTCAGCAGGCTGTACGCGAGAATCGCCAGCAGCAGATGGACCTGAAACAGCGGCGATGCACTCGTACTGCCGACAAGCGCGCCCGGAAAAAGCACCGGAAGGAAACTCGCCAGTCCGGCCAACGGCAGCACCAGCAGGAACATGCCGCGCGACGCGGAGAACACCGACTCGGCGCAGACGATCAGAGCAGTGATCCACAAGGTGGCCGATAACGCATGCGCAAATCCAAAGCGCAGCTCGCCATCCTGATACAGACCGTGCAACAGCAGCGTGGCGTGCAGCACGAGCGTCAGCGCCAGCACCGTTGCCAGCCATAGCGGCGGTCGGGCGTGCCCTGGCTGCTGTCCGATCCATTCGCGCCAGGCAACCAGCAAGTAAAGCGCGGCGACGGCCACGTACAATGCGAGCCACTCGAAGCGCAACTGCATGAATCTTTATACCATGCAGATGTTCGATTCTCCCTCTGCGCATTCACTCGAAACGCATGCTTTTCCGATGCTCGATCAACTGACCACCAAGCTCGCTCGCGTCGTCAAGACGATGCGCGGTCAGGCGCGCCTGACCGACGAGAACATGCAGGCGATGCTGCGCGAAGTCCGCGTCGCGCTGCTCGAAGCCGATGTCGCATTGCCGGTTGTGCGCGACTTCATCGCAAGCATCAAGCAAAAGGCAATGGGAGAAGAGGTCGCCGGCAGTCTGACGCCGGGCCAGGCACTCGTCGGCGTCGTGCATCGCGAGCTGACTACGCTAATGGGCGGCGATTTGGACGACAAGGCGCGCGAGCTCGCTCTTGCGACACAGCCGCCAGCAGTCATTCTGCTTGCGGGCTTGCAGGGAGCGGGCAAGACAACTAGCGCCGGCAAGCTGGCGCGCTGGCTGCAGGTCGAGCGCAGGAAAAAGGTGCTGGCGGTTTCAACCGACGTCTACCGGCCCGCTGCGATCGAACAATTGAAGACAGTGGCCGAGCAAGCCGGCGCGCAATTCTTTGCGTCCGCGACCGGAGACAAGCCGATCGACATTGCAGCACGCGCGCTTGACCACGCGAAGCGGCACTATTTCGATGTTCTGATCGTGGATACGGCGGGCCGGCTGGCGATCGACGATGCGATGATGCAGGAAGTTGCCGCGCTTGAAGCGCGTTTAAATCCCATCGAAACGCTGTTCGTCGTCGATGCGATGCTCGGCCAGGACGCGGTCGCGACGGCCAAGGTATTTGCCGAGCGCCTGCCATTGACCGGCGTCATCCTGACCAAGCTCGATGGCGACTCGCGCGGCGGCGCAGCGTTGTCGGTGCGGCATGTGACCGGCAAGCCGATCAAGTTCGTGGGTGTCGGCGAAAAACTTGACGGGCTCGAACCTTTTTCGGCCGACCGGATGGCGAGCCGCATCCTGGGCATGGGCGACATCGTCGCGCTGGTCGAAGACGTCAAGAAGTCGGTCGATCAGGACAGCGCGCAGAAGTTTGCCAAACGCATGCAATCGGGCGAGCGCTTCGATCTGAATGATTTCAAGGAACAGATCGCGCAGATGCGCAAGATGGGCGGGCTGTCGGGTTTGATCGACAAGCTGCCGGTGCAACTGGCAGAAGCTGCCAGCCAGGTGAACGCTGACGACCAGGCGAAGCAGATTCGCCGCACCGAAGGCATCATCAATTCAATGACCGCCGCCGAGCGCGCGAAGCCGGATCTGATCAAGGCATCACGCAAGCGCCGCATCGCTGCCGGCGCCGGCGTGCCGGTGCAGGAAGTCAACCGGATGCTGAAGCAGTTCGATCAGATGCAGGCAATGATGAAACAGATGAAAAAGGGCGGGCTGGCGAAGATGATGCGAGGGCTCGGCGCACTTAAAGGTGGGCTGCCTGGCATGCCGCGTTAATCGCGTCGGACGACGTAGGCGGTGCAGCTGTATCGACGGCTGCTGCGCGACGGCCGCCTCGCGAGAATTTCACCCGATCCTCGCGTTTGGCACGACGGGTGGTTCGGCAGGCGTCGGTTCGTAACTCCAGCGATTTTTCCACGCAGCCAGCACCGAGTCCGGATACGCCGCGCGACCGCGGCTGCCGTTGTATCGGCCGAGCGCCATAAACAGATCGCCGCGCTCGATATCCAGATAGTGCCGCATGATCACAGTGCCATAACGCAGGTTGGTGCGCATCGAGAAAAGGTGGCGAGATTCTCCGTCGCCGATCACACGTGTCCAGAATGGCATCACCTGCATCAGCCCGCGCGCGCCCGCGATCGAGATCGCGTACTTGCGAAAGTTGCTTTCAACCTGAATCAGCCCCAGCACCATTTGCCGATCGAGTCCGGCTCGAGTCGCTTCATAGTCGAGCGTTTTCAGAAACTCGACGCGCGCCGCGTAGTCGCCGATGCGATTGCCAAGCCTCTCGGACATCTCGGCTACCCACGCCAGGTAGGCGATCCGCTCCTCGATCTTGTCGAAACGGCGCGCCGGTGGACGCGGATCGGCGATCTGTGCCGCCAGAGCGACTTTGACCGCGTGCGACATCGGCTCGTATTGCTGCGCACCGGCGCGTGCGCTCAATGGGATCCACACCGGCGTCGCGGCAAGTGCCCCGCCTGCAATCAGCAGACTCCGGCGCGACTTGATGACCGGCTGCATCAAGGTTGCGCCAGTTGCGCCCTGACGAAGCCCAGCGATTCGCCGACCGGTACCACCGTCGTTCGCAGAGAGCGGCGATTCACATACTCGACGTTGCCATCCTTCAGTGCGCGCTCGCCGATCGTGATCCGGTGCGGAACACCGATCAGCTCCATCTCGGCAAACATGACGCCGGGGCGCTCGTCGCGATCGTCGAGCAGGACGTCGACGCCGGCCGACAACAGCTCAGCGTAGATCTGGTCGGCCACCTGTCGCACGTGCTGCGACTTGCCGTAGCCGATCGGCGTCACCACCACCGTGAACGGCGCGATCGATTCAGGCCAGATGATGCCTTTGTCATCATGGTTCTGTTCAATCGCCGCACCCAGCAGCCGCGTGACACCGATTCCGTAGGTGCCCATCGCGATCAGCTGCGACTTTCCGGTCTCGTCGGTGTAGCGGAGGTTCATCTTCTCCGGATACGGAAGGCCCGAGAACACGTGCCCGACTTCAATGCCGCGCTGGATCGCGAGCACGCCGCTACCGTCGGGCGACGGATCGCCGGCAACGACGCTGCGCACATCGGAGACGATCGGCTCGGCGACATCGCGCACCCAGTTGACCCCCGTGTAATGAAAGTCTTCCGCATTCGCGCCGCTGACGAAATCGCTCATGTTGGCGACGGTTCGATCGGCAACGACGGTGACCGGCTGAACCGTTCCGATCGGCCCAAGGTAGCCCGGTTTGCAGCCAAAGTGTTGCAGGATCTCGGCCTCGTTTGCGAAGCGAAATCCGCCGTTTAAGCCCGGCACTTTGCCGACTTTGACCTCGTTCAACTCATGATCGCCGCGAATCAGCACGAGCCAGATGCGCGTCGCGCCGCCTTCGATACCGTCGACCGCGAGCACGATCGATTTCACTGTCCGCTGCAGAGCAATCCCCAGCAGATCGGCGACATGCTCGCATTTTTCCCTGCCGGGCGTCGGCGTCTTGCGCAGCGCCTCGGTCGGCGCGGCGCGCGCGGGAATCAGCGGCACCGCCTCGGCCAGCTCGATGTTCGCAGCGTATTCCGAAGTCGGGCAGTAGGCGATTGCGTCTTCGCCAGTATCGGCGATCACCTGAAACTCGTGGCTTGCCTTGCCACCTATGTTGCCGGTGTCGGCAGCAACCGCCCGGAATTTCAACCCCATGCGCTCGAAGGTGCGCTCGTACGCGTCGTACATCGCCTGATAGCTGCTGCGCGCGCTCGCCGCGTCACGATCGAACGAATAGCCATCCTTCATCGTGAACTCGCGTCCGCGCATCACGCCGAAACGCGGCCGGCGCTCGTCGCGAAATTTGGTCTGAATCTGATAGAAGTTGACCGGCAGCTGCTTATAGCTGGTAATCGACTCGCGCACGAATTCGGAT
Source organism: Burkholderiaceae bacterium (assembly GCA_041747615.1). Lineage (GTDB taxonomy): Bacteria > Pseudomonadota > Gammaproteobacteria > Burkholderiales > Burkholderiaceae_F > JACCZX01. The sequence continues at coordinate 13,436 of JBGTEW010000058.1, forward strand.
ACCACCTCTTCGCTGGTCGGTTGCACGATGAAGTCGCGCTCGTGCCGGTCTTTGAGCCGCAGCATCTCGGGGCCCATCTTGCTCCAGCGCCCTGATTCCATCCACAGTTCGGCCGGCTGCACGACCGGCATCAGCAGCTCGATCGCGCCGGCGCGATTCATCTCTTCCCGAATGATGGTTTCGATCTTGCGGATCGAGCGCAACCCCATCGGCAGGTACGTATAGATTCCCGCCGCCAGGCGCCGGATCATGCCGGCGCGCAGCATCAGCGAGTGACTAATCACCTCGGCGTCGGCCGGCGCTTCTTTAAGAGTGGAAACGAAAAACTGGCGTGCGCGCATTGCTGACCAACGCTGTTAACGTCGCTGAAAGTGTCCCTATAATCGGCGGCAGATATTAAAGGTTCAGGGGTTGGCATGCTGGACAAGGACGGGTATCGCCCGAACGTCGGCATCATCCTGCTAAACAGCCGCAACGAAGTTTTTTGGGGCAAGCGCGTTAAGCAGCATTCGTGGCAGTTTCCGCAGGGTGGGATCAAGTACGGCGAATCCCCAGAGCAGGCGATGTATCGCGAGCTGGGCGAAGAGATCGGGCTCACCGCGGATCATGTGAAGCTGGTCGCTCGCACTCGCGAGTGGCTGCGTTACGACGTGCCGGATGTGTGGATCCGGCGCGAGCTGCGAGGCAACTACCGCGGGCAAAAGCAGATCTGGTTTCTGTTGCGGCTGACTGCGCGCGACTGCGATGTGTGCCTTCGTGCCACCACGCATCCTGAATTCGATGCCTGGCGTTGGAACGATTACTGGGTGCCGCTCGATGCGGTGATCGAATTCAAGCGCGATGTCTACCAGCAGGCGCTGAACGAGCTCGCCAAATACCTGCATCGTCATGCCCAAGAGCGGCGCCCGCGCGTCGC
>JBGTEW010000059.1:0-10470 GCA_041747615.1 Burkholderiaceae bacterium
TTTCGCCGTCGGGCAGGATGCGCCCCGTGTCGGGATCGGCCACCTCGAGAATGAAAGCGTCTTCCTGCACATGCAGGCCGGATTGATGCTGGCACTCGGCACCCATCATGCCGCTCTCGTGCGTGCCGTACATATCGAAGCACGGCGCGTCCCATAGCTGTTCGATCTGGCGGCGATCTTCGCGGCCGAGGTGCGTGCCGATCAGCCGGACGCCGAGCGTTCGAACGTCGATTCCCATTTCGTCGCGCGCGACCAGCGCCATGTGCCGCAGGTACGCGGGGAAGCCGAGAATGACGTTGATCTTCCACGCCTTGATCAGCTCGACCTGCCGCCTCCCTGATCCTGGCGTGGTGGCGCCGCTGCCGGCCATCACGGGAATCGCACCGGTGTAACGCCACAGTGCTTCACGCGGTGCCATGCCACCGTTGGACAAGCCGAGCGCATACGTCACCAGCACCAGATCGCCGGGCCGAATGCCCATGGAAAGCAGGTCAGGCTAAATAGCATTCTGTGGCGAAATGTCTACACTTATGAATAAATGTATACACTTCGCCACATGCCAGCCGTTGCTCCTGCCGACCGTGTACTCCGTCTCGCTCGCAAGCGAGGCTCGCTAACCCGGCAGGAAGTCGTCGATGCCGGGATTCATACTCATACGCTCAGTCGCCTGGTTCAAGTCGGCGCCCTCGAACGTATGGCGCGTGGCAGATACCGGCTGCCCGCTGCGCCGATCACAGAACATCACGGACTAGTTCTGGTCGCGACGGTAGTGCCGAAAGCGGTGATCTGCCTGCTTTCCGCGCTCAGCTTCCATCAGATCGGCACCCAGCTTCCGCACGAGGTTTGGATTGCGCTCGATCGCCAGACGCGTCGTCCGGCGCTGATCTATCCCCGCCTGCGCGTGCTTCGCTTTAGCGGAGCGGCCTTGACCGAGGGCATCGAAACGCACCGCATCGAGAAAGAGACAGTGCGCGTGTACGGCGTCGCCAAGACCATCGCCGACGCTTTCAAGTACCGCAACAAGATCGGACTGGATGTGGCGCTGGAGGCGCTGCGCGACGCTTGGCAGGCGCGGCGCTTTACGATAAGTGAAATTCAGCGCTACGCACGTATCTGCAGGGTGGAGCGCGTCATGCGCCCTTACCTGGAAGCGCTGGTTGCATGACTACCGCGGCCAAAGGCCAGGTAGCTCCCCGGTTAGCATCGCGGCTATCTGATCGTGGAGGCCTTGAGTGATTAAGGCTCAGCGGCGCGGCGGACGCCGAGTCTCCGCCCGCAAGCGCGCAAGTGTGAAGTCGTCGCCTAACGTAGAAGGCGGCAACTCTGAAGTTGTCCTCTATGAGGCGCCCGGGGGTGAGGTCCAACTGGACGTTAGGCTCGACCGCGACACGGTCTGGCTGACGCAGGCGCAGATGGCGGATCTTTTCGGGCGCGAGCGGTCGGTGGTGACGAAGCACCTTCGAAACGCCTTTGCCGAGGGGGAGCTTGAGGCGGAGGCAACATGTGCAAAATTTGCACAAGTTCAACAAGAGGGCGCCAGGACAGTCATACGCGAGGTCGAGCACTACAACCTCGACGTCATCATCTCGGTTGGGTATCGCGTCAAGTCGCCTCAAGGGACGCGCTTTCGGCAGTGGGCCACTCGCCTGCTGCGCGAGCATTTAGTCAAAGGCCACACGCTTAATCAGAAGCGGCTTGCAGAGCGTGGGCTGTCGGAGGCGCGGCAATCGCTAGACCTTCTTGCGCGAACGCTGCGCAACCAGGCGCTGGTCGACGACACAGGCCGCGCAGTGTTGGATCTGATAGTCGGCTACGCCGATACATGGCGTGTGCTGCTTGAATACGACGAGAATCGCCTTGCTCCGCCGAGTGGCACAAGCCCCGCCCACGGGGTACTCAACTACCCACGCGCCATTGCGGCGATCACCGAATTCAAACGCGAGTTGATGACACGCAATGAAGCCGGTGGTCTTTTCGGCAACGAGCGCGGCGAAGCATTGCAGGGGATTCTGGGCAGCATCGAGCAGACAATGTTTGGTGAACCGCTTTATCGCTCGCGCGAGGAAAAGGCCGCGCATCTGCTGTACTTCGTGATCAAGGATCATCCATTCTCGGATGGCAACAAGCGCATTGGCTCGTTCCTGTTCATGCTTTACCTGCGGCAGGAACAAGTTGCGCACCACCTGAATCCACAGGCGCTGACTGCGCTGGCGCTGTTGATCGCCGAAAGTGCGCCTGCTAACAAAGATCTGATGGTGCGGTTAATTCTCAACTTGTTGGCCAGCGATGGCGCTGCACAGTGACCACGCGGAGCGCAGCGACCCAGCCGCAGTTACTTCGCCGATCCGCCAAGCGCTTCACCTTCGAAGTCTTTGACGTTCCGGTCACGCCGGGAAGTCGCGCGCCTCGTTGATGCTCATCTTCGCGTCGATCCGGTAGCCGTCGCCGCGCGGGCCGAGGCAGCCAGAGATCACCATCAAGCGCTTCGGCGTTTCGAACTCCGCGCGGAAGGTCGGGCACGAACGAGTCGGTAGCGCGTAACAGCCCTAATTCGCCGTTACTTCCAGTTTCACCTTGGTCTTGCGCTGAAGCGCACCGACGATATCGAAGAAGTTCTCGGTACTCGGATTGCCTTTATCGCCCAGCATCCGGTGCAAGCTTTTGCTGGGCTTGTCAACTTCCGCTGCGAGACGCTCGAAGCCGATCGTGGCATTAATCAGGTCACGCAGTATGGCTTTGCCGGTGGCGGAATCGCCTGCCAGGTAGGCATTCATCGCTTCGGTGAAAAGCGCTTGGCGAAATTTGATATCGCGCTTTGCCCGCGCCATGACGGTCTCTTTGAAATCGCGTGTCAGTGCCATTTACCGCTCCTAGTTACGTGTTCCGCTGCGCTTTCGCAGTTTGAATTCGACCTATGCGTCTTTCGCCCGCTTGATGGCGCGCTGTTGGTCTTTCTTGGTACTGCCGCCGAGCAGGATTACCACCAGTTCTCCATCTTTGCCGAAGTACACGCGGTACCCGGGGCCGAAGTCGATCCGCGTTTCAAACACACCTGCTCCTACGCCTTTCGTATTCGAAAAATTGCCTTCGCTCAGCCGATAGACTGCACTTGCGACGCGTGCCGCGGCGGCGGATCCAGCGTTGGAACCAGCGTGCATAAAGCGAATCACCGGACTCAGCGACGTATTCGCGTACGGTGACCATCGGCATCTGGCGATAGTAACGTTAACGTTACTTTATGTCCAGCGAAGAGGCGCTGGGCGGCACGCATGGTGTTCGCCTCCCGTCATCTCAAGTGTGAGTTGCGTAGCGGCGCTTGACAGACTGATCTCAATTTGAGTACATTTGATCTCAAATCGAGATCGTTATGAAGTCACTTGCCTCGGAACTTCTCGGATCGTCGCGCGCGGCGATCCTCGCCACGCTGTTACTGCGCTCTGAAGCTGAGGTGCACGCTCGAGAACTCGCGCGCGTCACCGGTGTGTCCATCGGGACGCTGCTGCGGGAGCTTGGGACTCTGCTTGCGCTGGGTCTGGTTAAGCGGCGCGAGGTCGGGCGACAGGTGCTCTTCTCGGCTGATCCAGACTCGCCTGTGTTCAACGAACTGGCAAGCCTGCTGCGCAAGACCGTGGGTCTGGGCGATCGGCTGCGCGACGCGCTGGCACCGCTTGCGAAGAGAGTGCGGGTGGCATTCGTCTATGGCTCGATGGCAGCCGGGACCGCCGCGCCCCACAGCGATGTCGATGTGATGGTCATCGGCGACGTCTCCTTTTCAGACGTGACGAGGGCACTGCACGCTGAACAGTCGGTGCTCGGCCGAGAAATCAACCCGACGGTGATGAGCGCGGCGGAGTTCAAATCGAAGCGACGTGCACGCGACGGTTTTGTGCAGTCGGTAGCTAAAGGTCCGAAGATCTGGCTCGTAGGAGGCGAGGATGAGTTTGCAAAACTTGGCAAAGATCGGCCAACTGCATCCGCATAAGGCACGCGCGGACGAAGTCGGCCGATTGCTTGCGGCCGTGCAGCGTAACTTGAAGGACGCAGGACGCCGGGAAAACAGCGCGGAGACGCGCTTCGACTGTGCCTACAAGGCCATCATGCAATGCGCGTTGATCGGCATGATGGCGGCCGGCTACCGACCCGCGACCAACGCACCCGGCCATCATCAGACGATGATTCAATCCTTGCCACTGACGCTCGGAGTGAGCAACGACACATGGATCGCGCTGGATGGGTTTCGCAAGAAGCGCAACCAAAACGATTACATGGGTGCACCGGTTTCGCAGTCAGAGGCTGACGAGGCGATTGCGCATGCAGCCGATCTTCTGGGCGCCGTGCAGTCTCACTTGAGGTCAAGGCATCCGCACTTGATGGCATAACTCAGTAGCCCGGTTGCTACGGCTTTGCCGCCGGCGCGCCTCCGAGCGGCAGCGGCCTCAACGATCGAGCTTGCCGCCGTACAGGTCTTCTAGCGATACAAGTGGAAGCTCCAGATCAGCCTGCAACGCCTTCTTCGCGTTGGCGCTAAGCGATGCCTTGCGAACCGGGTGCACCGTTCCACGCAGCACGAAATTCACTTCAACCTTGACTTCGAGATTCTCGCGCCGGACAAAGAGCTTTGTTTCGCCCGCATCAGCCACCGTTGATGTGTGAGTTTGGAATCCGCGTTTCTTTAAGCGCTCTACCGTGCCTTTGATCGCGTGATTGATCATGCTCAACGCTTGGGTCCGCTCGATCGTGTGATCGACAAAGACAAGATCCAGGTCCACTGATAAACGCGGCATCTGTCGAACGAATAAGTTAATTGCGGTTCCGCCTTTAAGCGCAAAGATGTTGTCGGCGAACACCAGCGGCGCTACTTGCGTCAGCAGGCGTGCGGTATCCAGATAAACCTGATTCAAGGCTTGAGCACCAGCAAACCGTCGCGCGACTTCGAGATCCAAGGCCGTGCACTTCCCCGCGGCAACGTTGCCCGGTCGAGTTTGCCGGCCCAGGGCAATGAGAGATCGCGCGCCAGCATCAGGCACAAGCGAACGGTCTTGACGCTCGTGCAGCGCTTGAGAAGCTTCACCAACACGTCAGCTCGCATGTTGTGCGCGCCTTCCATGATTTCCTTGGCCTCTTGCAGGGGCTGTCGAACGCCCACGTCGGCAAGCAGCTCCAGAAGCGCGCGCTCGGGTATCGACACCAGCGGCGCGTTGTCGCGGTTTTCAAAGCGCGCCACGCCAAGCATCTGCTTGGGCTGATCGTCGAACAGCCGCTGACGGTGGTACTCGCCGGGAAAGTGTTGGGTGAACCACTCGGGCAGGCGCGCGGCGACCCAGCCGTATAAGTACAGCACGGGCTGTTGAGAGACGTATTGGCGGATGCCGTACCACTCCAATGCGGTCTTTCCGCCTACATGGAGGCCAGCTATTTGGTGTTGAAGTACCACCATGCTCGGGAGCAACTGAAGTGACTCGCCCGGCCGTTTGTAAACGCCTCGCGCAAGGCGCTCGAGCCATCCCGCGCGAGCATAGTGAACCGCAAGGTCGGCCGAAATCCCCATATCCGCAAGGCGTGCGGAAGTGATCGGCGAGCCTGCCGCCACCGTTATGTACAGATCTTTTAGTTTAGTTTGTTTTATCGTAGCCACGCTACGATTATAGGTAACATTCTGACATGTCGCTCGTCTAACGCCGCACCACGGTCATTTAGGTATTTAGATAGTCTTGACTATCGTAGCCAAACTACGTTTATTTACGCTTTTCAAATGTCGATCAGCGCGACTGAGTCTAGTCGCGCTGATGGAAGTCACGGCTTTGCCGCCGGCGCGCCTCCGAGCGGCAGCGGCTTCAGCGATCGCAGGTAGGCGACGATCGCTGCCATATCTTCATCGTTGATGTTCTTGTACCAGTCGAAGGCCATCGGTGGTTTTAGTGGAGTCCCGTCGCGGCTCTTGCCTGTGCGGATCGCGTACGCGATTTCGGCGTCGCTCCAGCTCTTCAGGCTTCTTGGCGTCAGGTTGCGCGACACCGAAACGCCCCACGGTCCGGTGAATGGAGCGCCGCCGGCGCCAACCTTGGTCATGTCCATGCCTTTGTCGCTGTACGGCGTGTGGCAATCGATGCAATGGCCGAGCGGCCCGGCCAGATACGCGCCGTACTTGACCTTGTCCGTGCGCGGCGGTGCGACGACTTTGTCTTTGATCGGGCGACCGTACGCACTGGGAAGCTTCATGTGATAGACCGACTTCGGCACCACGTTCTTGACCGGCGGCTGCGCGCGCAGGTACGCCACCAGTGCGCGCGCATCGTCATCCGAGATGCGGCGATACAGATGAATCGGCATCGGCGGGCCGATCAGCGAGCCGTTGGGCCTGAGGCCTTCGCGAATTGCGCGGATTAGTTGCGCCTCGGTCCACTTGCCGATGCCGGTTTCCGGGTCGGGGGTGATGTTCGCGGCGTAGGCCTTGAAAGGCTTCTCGTCGAAGACCATTCCACCCGACAGGCCGCGCTCGGGCATCACGCGCCCCTGCTTGTCACGCTGCGCGTGGCAGTTTCCGCACGCGACGATGCTGTTCATCAGGTAGGTGCCGCGTTCGAGAAGCTTGGCGTCCTGGCTGAACGCGGGCTGCGCGACGAGGGCAAGTGCAACGAAAGCAATTGCGGATAGATCGATGCGCATTTAGCTCTTCTCCCCCGGATAACAGCACACTTCACTCAAACTCTTTCAATCTGGTTTCCACACGGCCATGCAGGGTCCGAAAGAGAGCGGCAAAGCTTTCGACTACTTTCTGAAAAATCTCGAGCTTCAGCGGATATTGTTCCGATTTATCTGTTTCGGCTCCGAGGCGATCGATCGCTTTGTCAATGCTTCTAAAGATATTGACGATTAGGGTCAACAACCCGGCGCCGGGGAGTGCACCGACCCCCGCCTCGGCTGCAGCCTTCAACTCTGCCGGCGACACGCCGCTGTCCAGATAGTTCTTGAACGCTTTGTCCATTTGTTCTGAAATGGCAAATGCGATCTCGCGCGCTGGAAGCCGATCCGCGTCACTGGATTTGAGACGCCCCTTCCGGATACGTGCCGACGCACTATCGCGGCCAAGACCCTTTATTTCGCGCTCTCGTTTGCGTTGCTCTTCGGCATCTAGCGAAGCGTATGCATCCTCAAGTTCCGTTATCGAATCCTCGAGCGCGGCCAAGTCCTTTTCCATTGCCTCTACGCTCCGCAATAGCTTCGAATGAAGTTCGCGATATGTCGCAGTAGGGCGATGCTTGATGTCGTCCGCCAGGCGATTCTTGACACGACCGACGGAAATGGGGTGAAGCTCAAGGTTTTCCATGCTTAGTCTCGAAGGTGTCTGTGAGCCGATGCAAAAGTCTCGTCTGCTTCCGATACACGCTCCCGAAAGGCCGGTAGCGGTTATCGCCGCCTAAATTAGAGAGCTGGCTTGTTTTAGGATAACCGCTTATCTTAAAATAAGAAATCTGCTCATTTTAGGTTCAACGTTATGCGTCGGCCACCGCCCGGCAAGTACGTCACCGTTTCTACCGCAGGAGAGCCGTTTCGCGCGTTCGTTCCGGCTCCTCTTCCGCCCAAACCAGCCATCGATTGGACTCCGACACTGCGGCGCCGCTTTGACGATGCACTGTTGGCGCTCGGGCGACTCGACGCAATTACATCGCTGCTGCCCAATGCCTCGCTACTGCTGTACAGCTTTGTGCGAAAGGAGGCAGTGTTGTCCTCGCAGATCGAGGGCACACAATCATCACTGGCGGATCTGCTGTTGTACGAAATCGACGAGCAGCCTGGCGTGCCGCTCGATGATGCGCGTGAGGTCAGCCGCTATGTGGCGGCGCTCGATCACGGCGTGGCGCGATTGCGCGGCGGGCTGCCGATGTGTCTCCGGTTGATGCGCGAGATGCATGATGTATTGCTTGACCATCCGCGCGGACGCGGCAAGGCGCCAGGGGAGTTTCGGCGCTCCCAGGTCTGGATTGGCGGCACGCGGCCGGGCAATGCGGCCTTTGTACCGCCGCCGGTGGAGGTGTTACCGGATTGCCTGAAACATCTTGAGCGCTTTCTCAACGACGAACCCGAGCAAACGCCGCCTCTGCTGAAGGCTGCATTGGCGCACGTGCAGTTCGAGACCATTCATCCGTTTCTGGACGGCAACGGCCGCATCGGGCGGCTGATGATCGTGCTGCAACTGGTCGCCGACGGACTTCTGCGCGAGCCGCTGCTGTACACGAGCCTTTACTTCAAGACCTATCGTTCCACTTACTACGAGCTGCTGAATGAAGTGCGCGCGAGCGGGGACTGGGAAACGTGGCTCGACTTTTTTGCGGAAGGGATACAGGCCAGTGCGACACACGCCATCGATACCGCGCACGCGCTCCTTGCGCTGGTGACTGCAGATCGCGATCTGATTACTTCGCTGGGCCGTGCGACCGGGTCGGCGCTGATGGTGCACCAGGCGCTGCAACGCCAGCCGCTCGCGACCTCCGCGGCGTTGATGAAGCAAACGGGACTTACCGCAGCCACCGTCAACAAATCGCTCGCTCATTTGCGCGAGCTGAAGATTGTTACCGAGCTGACACAGCGTCGGCGTGGGCGGGTCTTCAGCTATCGGCGCTACGTGAAGCTATTGAATGCGGAGTTGGAGCCGGCTGATAAGTAGCTGAGCAGCACACCGAGCCGCTGTTACCGATGGTTACGACATTGGGGTCCGCGCACGCTTATCGCGGCCCGTTGCATTGTCATCAGCGCCGTGGGCGCATCGACTGTGCTTGAGGAGGCCCCTATGCCTAAGTATCGATTGGTTCTGGTTACGCTTGCAGCTGCTGCGGTAGCCGCTTTATCGGGTTGCGTCGTCGCGCCAGTGCCCGGCTACGGTTATGGCTACGACTACGACTACGAGCCTGGCTATCGGCGGGTGGCACCGCCCCCGGCTGTTGTCGTGGTGCCGGCGCCGTATCCGCGCCATCGCCACGGCCATCGGCACTACCGACGCTGGTAGGCGGCTTGCCATCTCACGGGCGCTTCGGTGCGAGAAAGTCATCGATTGCCCGGATGGCTTGGCGCTCGGCTTTCCAGTCCTTCGCAAGCTGCAGGTAGAGATCTGCGATGCCTTCGAAGATCCGTGCTGTCGATGAGTCTTCGCTTGCGAATGCCGTCACTTCGCGCATTTCGAATTCCCAGCGGTGCGCCTTTGGGTACATGTCCGGCAAGGTGCGGCCGATGTGCGCGAGCAGCTGCGGCTGACTGTACGCAAGCTCTTCGCGCAGCGCATTCGCTGCACCGGCGCGCGTGGCAGCGAGTGCCATCGCAGCGGCAAGCGCGGTCAGTCCCTTGTTGAGTCCTGCGTAGGCCATCTTCAGCGCAGACGCTGCGCCAACGGGCCCGCCCGTCGATTGCGCCCGCAGTCCCAGCGTACTCAAGGTCGCGACGTCCGATGGCACCTCGCCGGACAGATGAAGGGTCGGACCGGTTTGATCCATGCGGCCCGGCGCGCCGATGATCGAGCCGTCGACGAAGCGCGCACTACTGACGGCCACTACCTTTTCGATCGCAGTCACCGTCTCGACACTGACCGCATTGCAGTCGATGTACACGGCCTTCTTCGAGCTGCGCTGCAGCGGGCCCTGGAAGCGCTGCGCGATGGCCATCGCGTCCTTAGGCGGAACGATCGAAAGAATGAAATCGGCCGCTGCGATGGCATCGTCGTCCGCATCGATCAATCCGGCACGCGTCGCGCGCTCGACCGTCGCCGGGCTTCGACCTGCCAGCGAGGTAAGCACGCGTGCGCCATGACGGCGCAACCGTTCTCCGATCGAACAACCCATTTCTCCGGCCGCGATCACGGCCACTGTGGTGGTCAAGGCATACCTCCGTTGTATATGTCACCGCCCGTGCCAGCTTACTGCTATGACTATGAGCCGACTCTGTAGTCGCGACCTGTTTGAGCTGTACCAGCGCCAACTCTCCGGCAGGCCGCGAGAGCAAGAAGCGATGATGCAAATGTATTGGCGCCTGACAGAGATCGTCGTGCGCGGCGATCTTTCTGCGTTCCAACCGCCTTCAACCAGCCAGGCTGCAAATCGGCAGGACTTATCAGGATCGTCAGTGCCGCCGATCTAGGCCAATCGCAGGTTTGGATCGGTTCTTTGAATGCGGCTTGACGCGAGGCGCGGTCGTTTTACAAAACATTCTTGGCGCGGGCCAGCCCGCAAATGCGGGCGTGCAGCAAGATCGTGCGCAGCCGAGAATGCACGCGCTTAGTCGCAAAAAATAAGGAGATCAACCATGGATGGCGCCCCGTACCCTCCGTATCCACCATTCCCGCCTTATCCACCGTATCCGCCTGTCGTTATCTCGTGCTGCTGCTGTCACGGACATTCACACGGCTATGCATCGGGTGGATATGCGCAGCCCGGCGCAGGCGTGCCTGGTGGTGGATTCGCACCGCCGGCCGCCGGGGGCGGA
>JBGTEW010000060.1:0-4211 GCA_041747615.1 Burkholderiaceae bacterium
GAGCGGCTTACCGATGACTTCCTGCGCAACCACGCGAAACAACCGCTCGGCCGCCGGGTTTATATGCGTGATCACGCCGGTTTTATCGAGCGCGATCGACGCTTCGAGCGACGCCGCAAACATCGCCTCCCAGCGCGCGGCCCTGGCGGCGAGCTCGCGCCGCTCGCGCCCCATGCGCTGCGATGAATACAGGATTTCGCCGGAAAGCCGCTCCAGCTCCGCTGCTACTCGTTGCCGGTTTGTATCTTCGGGCAAGCGGCCGTCGACGCTGGCGGCGAGATCGGTCAGGCGGCGCAATGCGATCGAGATCCTGCGCGACCGCAGCTCGAACGCAAGCATCCCAAACGCCGCGGCGAGGCTGAAGCCGCCCAGCGCCGCGAGCCACAGACGGCGATGCAGATCCATCTCGCCAAAGGCACCCAGCCATGCGTTTGACGCCAGGGCCTCGGTAGCGAAGCCAAGCGCCGTCAGAGCGACGATTGGTCGCGCAACACGCGGCACGATGCGGGCGAACATCCGGCGATGCTCGCGCATTGTGGCGCATACGACCACGCGATAAGGGCGCCGTGACGACGCCTTATTGTATTTAACCGCGGCTCAAGTGAGGAACCTGAACCGCTGTTCAGGCACGCTGTTAGACATTCGCTCCTGTGGGCACGAACTCGACCGCCTTAATACAGCGCCATCGGATTGCCTGGCGACCCGGTGGCACCCTTCATCTTCAGCGGCGACCACACGAAAAGAAACTCGTATGCCTTGTCAGCGACCAGCTGCGACAGGTCGAGATTCTCGAGGTTCCAGATGCCGCGCTTGGTCTGCAGCTTGACGTGACACTCGAAGGGCTGCGGCGACTCGCCGCCGAAGCCCTTGCCGACCGCCTCGGTCCCCCAGTTGTCGGCGCCGGTCAGTATCACCTTACGCTCGGCCAGGTACTCGCAGGCGGAGATACCGAAGCCGGGCTCGCCCGCGTTGAACTGCGCGACGCGCTTCGCCTTCTCGGCGGTGTCGAACTTGTCCCAGTCGCGCGGATGCCATAGATCACCGTGGCCCGTGTAGAGGAACACGCAGTCGCCGGAGCCGATCGGCGCAATGCCCTGGCGCTTGATCATCGCCTCCACATCCTTCGCGGTGACGATGCCGGGATCGCCGGCGCTGTTCTCCTTAGGCACCGGCAGCACGCCTCCGCGCAGCGCCACCGCGTCGAGCAGCACGCCGCGGCAGACGAAGCCCTTCTGCGCGACATGCTCAACGCCCAACGGGCCCATGCCTCCGGATCCGATGCCCGGATCGTGGTCGAAGCGGCCGTTGTAGTAATAGCGGCCCTTCGACGTGATCACGCCGATGTGTCCGGGGCCGTCGAACTGCGTGCCGATCTGGCCGAGTTCCGTGGTGACGACGTCGTCGTTGTAGACGAGTTGCTGCGGTCCGAACGGTCCGCCGGTAGGCCGGCCCGGAATGAAGAGCCGCCAGCTGCGCGTACCGAACGCAGGCGCATCGGATGCGTAGACCTTGCCGAGCGTCGCGGTCTTTCCTCTCTTGACGAGACCGACGGCCTTCATCACCAGCTCCGGCGTGGTGCGATTGACGGCGCCGATCTTGTCGTCAGCGCCCCACTCGCTCGGGGCCCACTTGCCTGTCAGCGGCTCGTCGTTAACGGGAAGCTGCGCGACGGCGGGCGTGCCAAGCGTTGCCAGCGCGGCGACGAACAGGGTGAAACGCAGGTCATGTCGCATGGTTTCCTCCGATCACGAGTGAAACTCTTACTACCAAACGTGGCGACGCGGCGCGCATCTATGCCTTGCGATAGATGTCGCCGCCTGTTGCCACGAACTCGATCGCCTTCTCCTTCATGCCTCGAACGAGCGCCGCCTCCGCACTGACGCCCTGCTTCTGCGCATACTCGCGCACGTCCTGCGTAATCTTCATCGAACAGAAGTGCGGACCGCACATCGAGCAGAAGTGCGCCGTCTTCATCGAGTCTTTCGGCAGCGTCTCGTCGTGAAAGTCTTTCGCAGTATCGGGATCGAAACCGAGATTGAACTGATCGTCCCAGCGGAACTCGAAGCGCGCTTTTGACAGCGCGTTGTCGCGCAGCTGCGCGCCCGGATGCCCCTTCGCCAGGTCGGCCGCGTGCGCAGCGATCTTGTACGCGATGATGCCGTCCTTGACGTCCTTCTTGTTCGGCAGGCCGAGGTGCTCCTTCGGCGTCACGTAGCACAGCATCGCGGTGCCGTACCAGCCGATCATCGCAGCGCCGATCGCGCTCGTGATGTGGTCGTAGCCCGGCGCGATATCGGTGGTCAATGGGCCGAGCGTGTAGAACGGCGCTTCGTCGCACAACCTAAGCTGCTCATCCATGTTGTGCTTGATCAGATGCATCGGCACGTGGCCGGGCCCCTCGATCATCGTCTGCACGTCGTGCTTCCACGCGATCTTGGTGAGCTCGCCGAGCGTCGCCAGCTCGGCCATCTGCGCTTCATCGTTGGCGTCGTGAATCGAACCGGGACGAAGTCCGTCGCCGAGCGAAAACGAAACGTCGTACGCCTTCATGATTTCGCAGATGTCTTCGAAGCGCTCGTACAGGAACGATTCGCGATGATGCGCGAGACACCACTTGGCCATGATCGAGCCGCCGCGTGACACGATGCCTGTCAAGCGCTTCGCAGTCATCGGAATGAACGGCAGCCGCACGCCGGCGTGAATCGTGAAGTAGTCGACGCCCTGCTCGGCCTGCTCGATCAGCGTGTCGCGAAAGATCTCCCACGTCAGCTCTTCGGCCTTGCCGTCGACTTTCTCCAGCGCCTGGTAGATCGGCACTGTGCCGATCGGAACCGGTGAGTTGCGCAGAATCCACTCGCGCGTCTCGTGAATGTGCTTGCCGGTCGACAGGTCCATCACGGTATCCGCGCCCCAGCGGATCGCCCACGTCATCTTCTCGACTTCTTCTCCGATCGACGATGTCACCGCAGAGTTGCCGATGTTGGCGTTGATCTTCACCAGAAAGTTGCGGCCGATGATCATCGGCTCGGTTTCCGGATGATTGATGTTGGCCGGAATAATCGCGCGGCCGCGCGCAACTTCATCGCGCACAAACTCCGGTGTGATCTGGATCGGCAGCTGTGCGCCGAACGATTGGCCGGGATGTTGTCGCAACAACGCCGGCGGCTGCCCATCGAGCCGCTGATTTTCGCGAATCGCGATGAACTCCATCTCGGGTGTGACAATGCCGCGCCGGGCATAGTGCATCTGCGTGACATTCGCGCCTCTCTTCGCACGGCGCGGACTACGGTGTAGGTTGAAGCGCAGCTCCGCAAGCTTAGGATCGTTCAGCCGATCGACGCCAAAGCGCGACGTCGGCCCGGCGAGCTCTTCGGTATCGGCACGCTCCGCAATCCAGCGCGCTCGCAGCGGCGCAAGACCCGAGCGGATATCGATCTGCACGACAGGATCTGTGTACGGCCCCGACGTGTCGTACACGGTAATCGGAAGATTTCGCTCCGTGCCGAACGACGCCGACGTATCGCTCTGCGAGATCTCACGCATCGGCACGCGCACATCCGCGCGTACGCCTTCGAGATAGATCTTGCGCGACTTCGGCAGCGGCTGAACCGCCGCCTCGTCCACATGCGCCGTCGCGGCAATGAACTTAGGATTGGCACTCATCGTTTTCCTCCGCGGGTATTAACCCGTTCAGGTTCCGGGGACTCTCTCAACCGCGCGACCGCGCAGTACCCCCAACGTGAGGCTGACGATAGAGGATTGGGTGACCAACCGCAAATCGCCCGATGGCACGCAATCGCCAGTGCACCTTGGCGTCCACTGAGGACGACGATGCGATACCAACATGGGATCGGCGACGGTCGATCGGAGTGCTGCTGTCAGAATGAAGATGAAACGCAGTTGAAGCGACATCTGCATCTTTTCCGACAGGAGCTCCCAATGAAATGTGTTCTGGCGGGGTCCCGCTACTTCGGCGCGACCGTGCTCGAGGCGCTGCACCACGAGCAAGGCATCGAGTTCGTCTGCGTGATCGTTCCCGCGGCGGACGACCGCCTCGCTCTGGCCGCCAGCGCCGCGGGACTGCCCGTGCACATGCTGCAGAACCCGAAGCTGGTGCCCGGCACTGCCATTCCCGACGGAACCGACCTGATCGTCGCCGCGCACACGCACGCGCGCGTCAGCCCCGAGGCGCTGGCGCGGTCACGTCTCGG
>JBGTEW010000061.1:0-3234 GCA_041747615.1 Burkholderiaceae bacterium
TCTCGGATCTCGCCGATCAGAATCACATCGGGCGCCTGGCGCAGCGTGTTCTTCAGTGCAATCGCCCAGCTTTCGCAATCGACCCCGACCTCGCGCTGAGTGATGATGCAGTTCTTGTGCGGATGCACATACTCGATCGGATCTTCGATCGTGATGATATGACCGTGGCTGTTCTCGTTGCGGTAGCCGACCATCGCTGCCAGCGTTGTCGACTTGCCCGAGCCGGTGGCGCCGACCACCATCACGATGCCGCGCTTGGCCATCGCCAGATCGTTGATCATCGACGGCAGATTCAATTCGTCGGTGGTCGGAATGTGATCCGCGATCGTGCGGAAGACGATGCCCACCTTGCCCTGCTGCATGAACGAAGAGACGCGGAAACGGCCGATGCTGGTCGGGTTAATCGCGAAGTTGCACTCTTTTGTCTTTTCGAACTCCGCCGCCTGGCGGTCGTTCATGATCGCGCGCACCAGCTCACTCGTGTGCTGCGCCGTCAACGGCTGATTCGACACCGGCAACACCCGTCCGTCGATCTTGAACGCCGGCGGAAACTCCGCCGTCAGGAACAAGTCCGAGCCTTTCTTAGAGAGCAACAGCCGCAGCAGATCGTGTACGAATCGGGTTGCCTGATCGCGTTCCATCTTTGCCTTCTCGATTTAACAGTCGGATGAAAAACGTAACGAGCAGCCCCGAGGTTGCGCCGAGGAGCGCAGGCGTACGGAGGTACGTTGAGCACCGCAGGCGCAAGATCGGGGCGCGCAGTAGTTTTGCATCCAACTGTTAGCCTGCGAACGATTCGGGAGTTTTAGCGTACTGCCGCGCCTCGGCGACCGTGATCACGTTGCGGCGGACCAGCTCGGTCATGCAATGGTCAAGCGTCTGCATTCCAAACTGGCTTCCTGTCTGAATCATCGAATACATCTGCGCGATCTTGTTCTCGCGAATCAGGTTGCGAATGGCCGGTGTGCCGACCATAATCTCGTGCGCCGCGACGCGTCCATTGCCGTCCTTCAGCTTCAGTAGCGTCTGCGAAATGACGGCGACGATCGATTCCGACAGCATCGCACGCACCATTTCCTTCTCTGCCGCCGGAAACACGTCGACCACGCGGTCGATCGTCTTGGCCGCCGATGACGTGTGCAACGTGCCGAACACCAGGTGGCCGGTCTCGGCGGCGGTCAACGCCAGGCGAATCGTTTCGAGGTCGCGCAGCTCGCCGACCAGCACCACGTCCGGATCTTCCCGCAGCGCCGAGCGCAGGGCGTTGGCGAACGAAAGCGTGTGCGGGCCCACCTCGCGCTGGTTGATCACCGACTTGCGCGATTCGTGCACAAACTCGATCGGATCCTCGATCGTCAGGATGTGGCCGTACAGGTTGTTGTTGACGTGGTCGACCATAGCCGCCAACGTCGTCGACTTGCCCGAACCCGTCGGGCCGGTCACCAGCACCAGGCCACGGGGCCGTCCGGAGAAGTCCGCAAACACACGCGGCGCCTGCAGCTCTTCGAGCGACAGCACGCGCGACGGAATCGTTCGCAGCACCGCTGCCGCGCCACGATCCTGGTTGAACGCATTCACGCGGAAGCGCGCCAGCCCCGGCAGGTCGAACGAGAAGTCCGTCTCCAGGTTCTCGTCGTATTGCTTGCGCTGCGAGTCGTTCATGATGTCGTAAATCATGCCGTGCACGTCCTTGTGCTCCAGCGGCGGCAGATTGATGCGCCGAACGTCACCATGCACGCGAATCATCGGCGGCAGGCCGGCGGACAAATGCAGGTCCGACGCCTTGTTTTTGACGGAGAATGCGAGCAGTTCAGAGATGTCCATGGCGGGCGGCGCTGGCCTCGGCGGTTTAGCCGGCGCTAACAGGGCGCAGGCTCAGAAGAGCCGAAGCGTAGCGCGCGCGATGACTCCGGTGTTCCCATAAAAAAGCTAGAAATAGCTTGAAAACACAAGCCTCTAGGCTCGTTTGCTCACTCATTTGCTGACCTAATGCTGAGTTTGCCGACTTTGGCCGTCAACTTGCAAGCCAATTTGCATGCGGTACACGAGCGCATTACCAAGGCTGCGCGAGCCGCGGGCCGCGATCCGTCATCCGTGCGGCTGCTGGCGGTCAGCAAGGCGTTCGGCCCGGACGCGATCCTAAACGCGGCCGCTGCCGGACAACGCGCCTTTGGCGAAAACCATGTGCAGGAAGCGGCAGCCAAGATCATTGGCGTTCGCGCGTTGCGGCCGGACCTCGCCTTTGAGTGGCATTTCATCGGGCCGATTCAGAGCAACAAGACACGCGCGATCGCTGAGAACTTCGATTGGGTTCAATCCGTCGACCGGCTGAGCATTGCCGAGCGGCTGGCGGACCAACGGGCATCGGATCGGCAGCCGCTGAACGTGCTGCTGCAGGTCAACATCAGCGGCGAAGCGAGCAAGAGCGGCGTAGCACCCGGTGAGGCACTCGCGCTCGCACGCGCGGTAAACCATCTGCCCCGGCTGCGCATACGCGGGTTAATGGCCATTCCGGAAGCCGAGTCCGACCCAGGTCGCCAGCGCGATGCATTTTTGCAGATGCGGCAGCTGTTTGACCAACTGCTGGCCGCCGGACTGCCGTTCGACACGCTCTCGATGGGGATGTCGTCCGATCTGGAAGCCGCCGTCGCCGAGGGCTCGACGATGGTCCGCATCGGAACGGCCATTTTCGGCACCAGGCAGCAGCGGCGATGAAGGTCGCGTTCATCGGCGGCGGCAACATGGCCGGCGCGCTGATCGGCGGCATGCTTGACGCCGGCTTCAGTGCCACAGACATAGAGGTACTCGATATCAATCGCGCGCGTCGCACCGAGTTGGCCGAGCGTTTCAAGGTCGCCGTGCATGCCGACGCCGGGCAATGGCTGTCGTCGGCGCAGGTGGTCGTGCTCGCGGTCAAGCCGCAGCAGATGCATGAAGCGACCGCTGAGATTGCACGGTACCTGCAGCGGCCGCTTGCGCTGTCGATCGCCGCCGGCGTGCGAGCCAGGGACATTGCCGGCTGGCTTGCGACCACCCATGTCGTGCGAGCGATGCCCAACATGCCCGCGCTGATTCGTGCCGGAATCACCGGCGCAGTGGCGCTGCCCGACGTCAGTGCCGAGCACAAAGGCGCTGCCGACCGGATCCTCGGCGCCGTCGGTACCGTCATCTGGCTCGAAGACGAGGCGATGCTCGACGCTGTCACCGCGATATCAGGAAGCGGCCCTGCGTATG
>JBGTEW010000062.1:0-3414 GCA_041747615.1 Burkholderiaceae bacterium
CCGATGATCTCGGTAATCCGTGCCGGCGTCGCCAGTACGTTCAGCAGATCGGTGATCTGCTCCATCACCTGGCGGTACTCGTTGACGATCTTGTCCTGCTCGAGTCCGGTCAGCCGCTGCAGGCGCATCTGCAGAATCTGCTCTGCCTGCTCGTCGGACAGCCGATAGAGACCATCTCCCTGCAGGCCAAACCGCGGATCCATCGACTCCGGGCGATAGACCGCCATGTCCAGGCCGGAACGCGTCAGCATCTCGCGCACCACCGAGGAATCCCAGGTGCGGGCCATCAGGCCGGTCTTCGCGACCGGCGGCGTCGGTGCCGCCTTGATCAGCGCAATGAATTCATCGATGTTCGCCAGCGCGACCGCCAGA
Organism: Burkholderiaceae bacterium; assembly: GCA_041747615.1. Taxonomy (GTDB): domain Bacteria; phylum Pseudomonadota; class Gammaproteobacteria; order Burkholderiales; family Burkholderiaceae_F; genus JACCZX01. Next base: position 373 of record JBGTEW010000062.1, read on the forward strand.
CCTTCCAGCACGTGCCCGCGGCGGCGTGCCTCGCGCAATTCGTAAGTCACCCGCCGTGTGATCACCTCGCGCCGGTGCGACAGGAATGCATCGAGCATCTGCTTCAGGTTCAGCAGGCGCGGCTGGCCGTCGACCAGCGCCACCATGTTGATGCCAAACGTATCCTGCAACTGCGACTGCTTGTACAGATTGTTCAGTACGACTTCAGGCAGCTCGTTGCGCTTCAGCTCAAACACGACGCGCATGCCCGACTTGTCCGACTCGTCGCGAATATCCGAGATGCCCTCAATACGCTTCTCGTTGACCATCTCGGCGATGCGCTCGAGCAGCACGCGCTTGTTCACCTGGTACGGCAGCTCGTCGATGATGACTGCAGAGCGTGTGCCCGTATCACGAGAATGAGCGATCTCCTCGAAGTGCGCCTTGGCCCGCATCACGACGCGGCCACGGCCGGTGCGGTATCCCTCGCGCACGCCCTCGATGCCGTAGATGATTCCGGCGGTCGGAAAGTCGGGCGCAGGAATCAGCTCGATCAACTCATCGATGGTGGTCTGCGGATTGCGCAGCAGCGTCATGCAGGCGTCGATCACTTCGCCGAGGTTGTGTGGCGGAATATTGGTCGCCATGCCGACAGCGATGCCCGCCGAGCCGTTGATCAGCAGGTTCGGCACGCGCGCCGGCAGCACCAGCGGCTCTTGCTCCTTGCCGTCGTAGTTCGGTCCAAAGTCAACCGTTTCCTTGTCGATATCGAGCAGCATCGAAGCCGCGATCTTCGACAGCCGGCACTCGGTGTAGCGCATTGCCGCCGGGTTGTCGCCATCGACCGAGCCGAAGTTGCCCTGCCCGTCGATCAACATGTAGCGCAGTGAAAATGGCTGCGCCATCCGAACCAGCGTGTCGTAGATCGCCTGATCGCCGTGCGGGTGATACTTGCCCATCACATCGCCGACCACGCGCGCGCACTTGACGTACGGCCGGCTGTGAACGTAGTTGCTCTCGTGCATCGCGAACAGCACGCGCCGGTGCACTGGCTTCAAACCATCGCGAACATCGGGCAGTGCGCGGCCGACGATCACGCTCATCGCGTAATCGAGATAGGAACGCCGCATCTCTTCTTCGAGCGAAATCGGCAGCGTTTCCTTGGCGAATTGATTCACGAATGAGATTCCGGAAGGGGTGAAAAACGGCAGCGAACGAAGACGCGAAGTTTATCAGTCGCGCTCGCGAATTCGGCCGAAGTTTGGTCGATCAGCATAGCCATGTGATGTAATCAACGCGGCCAAATTAGGTGCCAACAGCGGTTAGCCATGATCGACGTCGATACCCTTCTGCATGCCCGCTGGGTGATTCCGGTTGTACCGCGCGGCATCGTGCTGGACGAGCACGCGATCGCCATTGCAGACGGCCGCATCGTCGCTGTGCTGCCGTCGGCCGACGCCACGCAGCGCTATCGGGCGGCGGACACGCGAACGCTGGAAAACCAAGCAGTCACGCCAGGTCTGGTCAACTGCCATACGCATGCGGCAATGGCGCTGCTGCGCGGTATCGGTGACGATCTGCCGCTGATGCGCTGGCTGAACGAGCGCATCTGGCCGCTGGAGACCGCGCTGGTATCGGCCGATTTCGTGCACGACGGTGCCCAGCTTGCCGCCTTCGAGATGCTGCGCTCGGGCACCACGACATGTTCCGACATGTACTTTTTCCCGGACGCCGGGCTGAGCGCTCTGCGCAGCCTTGGCATGCGGGCGGTCGGCGGCATCATCGCGATCGAATTTCCGTCGGCGTATGCAGCAGACGCCGAAGACTATCTGCGCAAAGGGCTTGCGACGCGCGACGCCTGGCGCGACGACCCGCTTGTGTCGTTCACACTGGCGCCGCACGCGCCGTATACGGTCGCTGACCAGACGCTCAAGCGCATCGCGGTACTGGCCGAAGAGCTCGATCTGCCGATTCACACTCATGTGCACGAAACGCACGATGAGATTGCGGAGTCGATGACCAAATACGGCGTGCGGCCGCTGCGACGCCTCGATCGGTTGGGAATCGTCTCGGAGCGATTGATTGCGGTGCACGCCGTTCACCTGGGCGACGATGAGATTGGGCTGCTCGCGCAGCGCGGCGCAAAGGTGGCGCATTGCCCCGCATCCAACTTAAAGCTGGGCAGCGGCTTCGCTCCCGTGGCAAAGCTGGCAGCGGCAGGGGTCACCATCGCGATTGGCACCGATGGCGCCGCCAGCAACAATCGCATCGACATGCTGGCCGAGCTTCGATTGGCGGCACTCCTCGCAAAGGGCGTGGCAGGCAACGCGAGCGTGTTCAGCGCGCCGGCCGCCCTCGAGAGCGCAACCCTGGGAGGCGCATGCGCGCTGGGGCTCGACCGCCGTATCGGATCGATCGAAGCGGGAAAGGAAGCTGACCTCGTCGCATTCGATCTGTCGTCAGTCGAAACCCACCCGATTTATGACGTCGTGTCGCAAATCGTCTACGCGGCGGGTCGCGAACACGTCTGCGATGTGTGGATCGCAGGCCAGCTTGTTGTTCACAAGCGACAGGTGCTGGCGGATAGTGAGGGCTTGCTGGAAAAGAGCCTGATGGCGAAGGTACTCGCGTGGCAGAATCGTTGCCGTCAGGTCTTGCTAACGAGCGGGGCTGTTTCGGCAAGCACGTAACCACCGCGCTGGCCAGGCAACCACCGAACGACGCGCGGCTTGTACGGATCGTCCGGTTGCGCACCGGGCGCTCATTTTCCGAATCTCGAGTGAGGAGCACCATGAATAGATCCATCAAGCTGGGCCTCGTTGCCTCGGCGCTGATGACCGTCTCCGGGCTAGCTTTTGCCCAGCAGAAGGACATCAAGCTCGTCGATCCGCGCGAAAGTCCCTACGTCATCGATTCCCGCGGCGTCGTCGTAATGAACCCGTTTGGCCTTTGCTGGCGAACCGGCTTCTGGAGCGTCGATCGTGCCAGAGCCGCCAAGGTAGAAGGCAGTCCATTTCCGGTCGGTTGCGTGTGCGATAAGGCACTGATGCCGAAGGAAGTGTG
>JBGTEW010000063.1:0-5501 GCA_041747615.1 Burkholderiaceae bacterium
TTTTCGCGCAAGCTGGTGCTGCACGTTGGCACCAACGACGGCATACGTGCTGGCAGCCCGGTGATCGATGACGCAGGCGTGGTTGGCCAGGTGACGCGCGTGTTCGGTGAGACGTCGGAAGTCACCTTGCTGACGGACAAAGACCAATCGATCCCGGTTCAGATTCTGCGCAACGGGTTACGCGGCGTGGCATTCGGCGGAACCGAGCCCGGGACGCTCGATCTGCGCTTCATGGCACCCAATGCCGATGTTGTCCAGGGGGACGTGGTGACTACCTCCGGGCTCGACGGCGTCTATCCGTCCGGTCTGATGGTCGCGACGGTCACCCGGGTGGAGCGTGAGGCCAGGGACCCGTTCGCGCGCATCGTGATGACGCCGCTGGCAGGTGTCGAAAGTAACCGGCACCTGCTGGTGCTGCTGCTGGTAGAGCCGGTGCCGCAGCCTGCGGCTTCTGCTGCCAGCGTGGCACCGCCACGCAAGGGTGTTCGCAAGTGAATCCTGGATCATCGACGGGCCAACGCAGTGGTTCGTTTGGGTCCCGCGCGCCGGATACGTTGGAAGGTCCGGGCATGCGAACGGGCTACCGCCCTCAGTATTTGTTGCGGCCGGCGAATCCGCTCTTCATATGGGCCTCGCTGATCGCTGCCCTGCTGATCAATCTGATGCCTTGGGGCCGATTGCCGCTGGTCCCGGATGTGCTCGCGCTTGCGCTGGTGTTCTGGAACATTCACCAGCCGCGCCGGGTGGGCATCGGCGCTGCGTTTGCGTTCGGGCTGTTAATGGATGTGCATGAAGGCGCGCTCTTCGGCGAACACGCGCTGGCCTATACGCTGATCTCGTACGGCGCCATCACCTTGCACCGGCGCATTCTGTGGTTCCCGCTTGCCGCTCAGGTGTTGTACGTGTTCCCGTTGCTGCTGATCGCGCAGCTTGCGTTGCTGGCAATCCGCATGTGGGTGGGAGCATTGTGGCCCGGCTGGGTGTATTTCGGCGAGAGCATCGTCGGCGGCCTGTTTTGGCCGCTGATCGCGTGGCTGCTGCTCGCGCCGCAGCGGCGGCCGATCGATCGGGACGACACGCGGCCGATCTAGCGGGCGTTGGTCCCGGAGAATTGGGCTTGCCGCACCTGCAAGATCCGTCATTGAGATTGCGATCGGTCATCTATGATCGCGCCATGTCCTCCAGGCGCTTGTTTCGCCGTCGCCGCTTCGCCGCGGAGGAACTGTCGTTCGGTTCGCGCTCCGCCACGATGCGTAATCCGGAGCGCGAGGTGTACTACTTCCGGATTCGCATTGCGGTCGCGACCGCGTTCGTGCTGCTGGCATTCACCGGGTTGATTGCGCGTCTCGCCTGGTTGCAGGTCGTCAAGCATGAGGCTTACCTGGCTCAGGCCGAACTCAATCGAATCGCCATTGTTCCGGTGGCGCCGAATCGCGGACTGATCAAGGACCGCAATGGCAAGATCATTGCTCGCAACTATTCTGCGTACACGCTCGAGATCACGCCGGAGGGACTGTCCGATCACGAAAGCACGATCGACGAGCTGGCGCAGGTGATCGAAGTGCTGCCGCGCGACCGGCGCCGCTTCAAGAAACTGCTGGAAGACAGCAAACGCTTCGACGCGATCCCAATCCGCACCCGGTTGACGGACCAGGAGGTGGCGCGCTTTACCGCGCAGCGTTATCGCTTTCCACATGTCGAGCTGCGGGCGCGCCTGTTTCGCGACTATCCGCTGGGCGAAGTCGCTTCGCACATGATCGGCTACATCGGCCGCATTTCACCGAACGACATGGAGCGCCTGGAGAAGCGGGGAAACGCCGCCGCCTACCTTGGCACGCACCATATCGGCAAGGTCGGTATCGAGCAAAGCTACGAGGCCGAGCTGCACGGAATCGCCGGCCAGGACGAGGTCGAGATCACCGCCGGCGGTCGTGCAGTGCGAACGTTGTCGAGCAGCCCGTCGGTGTCAGGCAACAATCTGGTGTTGTCGGTCGACATCGAGCTGCAGAAGATTGCCGAGAGAGCGTTTGGCGACCGGCGCGGAGCGCTGATTGCGATCGAGCCGAAAACCGGCGACGTGCTCGCGTTCGTCGCCAAGCCGACCTTTGACCCAAACCTGTTCATAGATGGTATCGATCCGAAGAGCTGGGATGAGCTGAACAACGATCCCGACAAGCCGCTGCTGAATCGCGCATTGCGCGGTACTTATCCGATCGGCTCGACATACAAGCCATTTCTGGCGCTGGCTGCGCTCGAGACCGGCAAGCGCAGATGGGATCAGGTGATCCACGACAACGGCGTGTTCGTCTTCGGCGGTCATCGCTTTCGCGATTCGAACAAGGTGCCGCTGGGCGCGGTCAACATGCACCGCTCGATCGTGAAGTCGAGCGATGTCTACTACTACATGGTGGCCAACGATCTGGGCGTCGACACGATGCACGATTTCATGAAGCCTTGGGGGTTCGGCCAGATCACCGGCATCGACATCGAAGGCGAGATGGCCGGCATCCTGCCTTCGACCGAATGGAACCAGCGCCGCTACAAACAACGGTGGTATCCGGGCGAGACGATTTCGCTCGGCATCGGTCAGGGCAAGAACTCATTCACGCTGCTGCAACTGGCGCATGCCACCGCCACCCTGGCAAACGACGGCGTGGTGATGAAGCCGCACTTGGTGAAGTCGGTCGAAGACGCGCGCACCGGACAGCAGCGCCTGACGGTGCCGGCGGAAAGCTATCGCATCAACGTCAAGCCCGAGCACATCAAGCTGGTGCGCAACGCGATGGTCGATGTGAACATCAGCGGCACCGGGCGGCGCGTATTCGAGGGGGCGCCCTACAAGGCTGGCGGCAAGACCGGTACCGCGCAGGTGATCGGCATCAAGCAGAACGAGCGTTACGACGAGCGGCGCATCAATGAGCGCCATCGCGATCATTCGCTGTTCATCGCTTTTGCGCCGGCTGAGAATCCGACGATCGCGCTGGCGGTGCTGGTGGAAAACGGCGGTTTCGGAGCGCGCGCCGCCGCACCGATCGCGCGGCAGGTGATCGACTATCACCTGTTGGGCAAGGTGCCGGGGGGGCCGGCCAGGGAAGGTCCCGACGAGGAGTCGCCTTTGCGCAGTGTCGCGCTGCCGGCTCCCACCACGGCAGCGATACCGCAATGAACAACGCGACGGTTGCGCAACGCTTCGGCACGATCGCCCGCCCGTACGTTGCGGTGTTCGATCCGGCCCTGATGGCGATCGTCGGCAGCCTGGGCGTGATCGGATTGATCACGCTGTACTCGGCGGGCAACGCCTATCCGTGGCGCATTGCCGATCAGCTTCGCAATTTCGGCATCGCCTTCGCGGTTTTGTTCATCGCTGCGAACATCCGGCCGCAATGGCTGATGCGGCTAGCGCTGCCGGTGTACTTGATCGGCATCGCCTTGCTGATAGCGACGGAAGTCAGCGGCGAGACGGTCAAGGGTGCGACGCGCTGGCTCGACATAAAGGTCACGCGCATTCAGCCGTCGGAAATCATGAAGCTCGGCTTGCCGATGATGCTGGCGTGGTACTTCCACAAGCGCGAGGGTGCGCTGCGCGGGTTCGATTTTCTGGCGGCGGCAGTGCTGGTGATCGTACCGGTGGCGTTGATTCTGAAGCAGCCTGATCTCGGTACTGCCGTGCTCGTATGTGCCGCAGGCGTCTTCGTGATTTTCTTTGCGGGGCTGCCTTGGAAATGGTTGGCGACGATGCTGGTGGCCGCGATCGCGTTGCTGCCGGTCGCGTGGACGTTCTTGCATGAATACCAGCGCGAACGCGTGATGACCCTGATCGACCCAACGACCGATCCTCTGGGCAAGGGCTTTCACACGATCCAGGCGATGATCGCGATCGGGTCGGGCGGCACTTTCGGCAAAGGCTGGATGCAGGGGACGCAGGCGCATCTGGAATTCATTCCCGAGCGCACCAGCGATTTTATTTTTGCCGTCTACTCGGAGGAATTCGGCCTTGTCGGCAACGTCGTGCTCGTGCTGCTGTTCCTCGCGTTGGTAGGGCGCTCGTTCGCGATTGCGATCAGCGCGCCGACGCTGTTCGCCCGCCTGCTCGCCGCGGCAATCGGGCTGATCATGTTCACCTACGCTTTCGTCAACATGAGCATGGTGTGCGGAATTCTGCCGGTGGTGGGTGTGCCCTTGCCGTTCATCAGTTACGGTGGCACCGCGCTCGTCACGCTGGGCATGGCGTGCGGCATGCTGATGTCGATCTCCGCGCATCGAAAGCTCGTTCAATCATGAGAAAAAAGAATCGGGGTCTGACCCCGATTCTTTTTTGCGCACTGCTCGCGGCATGCGGCACTTCCAAGCGCAGCGTTTACTACCAGGACGACGGGCCGCCGGATCGGATTCCGGGCGACATCGCGTCGGTTCCGGATGCGACGCCACGGATCGAGCCGATTCTGCCGCGCAACAGCCGACCGTATGTCGCGCTGGGCCGCAGCTACACGCCGCTCACGGGTGATGTTGCATTTCGTGAGCGAGGTATCGCTTCGTGGTACGGCAAGCAGTTTCACGGCAATCGCACCGCCAGCGGCGAGATCTACGACATGTTTGCGATGACCGCGGCGCATCCGACGATGCCGCTGCCCAGCTACGCGCGAGTGACCTCGGTGCGGACGCAGCAAAGCGTCATCGTGCGCGTCAATGATCGCGGGCCGTTTGCACACGGCCGCGTGATCGATTTGTCCTATGCGGCGGCGTCCCGGCTCGGCATCGCCGCAACCGGCACCGGTGAGGTCGAGGTCGAGCGGATCACGCACGCGCAGATTGCATCCGGCGAATGGCGCCGGGGAGACGCCGTTAGCGTCGATGCGGTCGCGTCTCCCGCCGTGGGCGACTCGCAGTGGTCGGTTCAGCTGGGCGCGTTTTCGCAGCAGGCCAATGCCGATGCGTTCGCTGCGCGTGTAACGACGCTGCTCGTCTCGGCTGAAGGTCTTGCCCTGCCTCAGTCGCAGCGCAGTCCGCGAGTCGAACAGGAGAGCGGCCTGTTTCGCGTGCTCGTCGGTGCATTGCCGGATCGCTCTGCGGCGATGGAGCTGGCTCAGCTGATCGAACGGATTATCGAGCGACCGGTGAGCCTGATCGCTCGGTGAGCGAGCCGATCGCCGTTAGCGCTCGTCCTGTCCCTGAGCGTCGGCAATTTTTAGCTGGGTCGCGAGCGGATACAAGATGTCCCGAGGCAGGCCACTGGCGCGTGCCGCGATGGCCGCCGCCTTGGCTGGAGGCAGCTCCTGCAAAATGGCACTGAGCCATTTTGTGGTCATCGCATCCAGCACGGGTGCACCCGGATCGGCATCGACCAGCACGACGTATTCGCCGCGCTCCTCCGGTCGAAGTGCGGCAAGGTCCCCCGCCGAGTGCACGGTAACCGCTTCGAATTTCTTCGATAGCTCGCGCGCGAGGATGACGCGCCGCTGCGGCTGCAGCGCCTGCGCCAGCAGCACCGCCAGCGAGGCGAT
>JBGTEW010000064.1:0-8106 GCA_041747615.1 Burkholderiaceae bacterium
GTCTCCCCATCAGGATCTGGTATCCGAGCGGCTGGAGACGCTGTACCGGCTGAGCCATACACCGGCCGAGATTGACGTCCTGGTGGCGCCTGCGACTGCCGCGCTGTACCGGCTCGCGCCCTCGCAGTACGTCGCCGGTTATACGTTCTTCTTCAGGCAGGGCCAGAAGGTCGACGCCGAGGCGCTGCGTGCGCAACTGGTGTTTGCCGGTTATCAGCATGTGACGCAAGTCGTTGCTCCCGGCGAGTTCGCGATCCGGGGCGGTCTGATCGATATTTTTCCGATGGGCTCGTCGCTGCCGTACAGGCTCGACCTGTTCGGCGATCAGCTCGAGACGATTCGCGCGTTCGATCCCGATACGCAGCGCGGGTTGTATCCGGTGCCCGAAGTGAGACTGCTCCCGGGTCGCGAGTTTCCGATCGACGAGGCGGCACGGCAGGCGTTTCGCCGCCGCTGGCGCGAGCGCATCGAGGGCGACCCAAGCCGCGCGAGCGTTTACAAGGACGTCGGTAACGGCATTGCGCCCGCAGGAATCGAGTACTACCTGCCGCTCTTTTTCGACCAGACGGCGACGTTGTTCGATTATCTGCCAGCCAGCAGCGTGATCGCGCTGCATGGGCCGCTTGAAGCGGCCATCGCCCGCTTCTGGAACGAAACCAGCGAGCGCTACCGATTCCTGTCGCGCGACTCTGCGCGGCCAATCCTGCCTCCTGCCGACTTGTTCCTGAACGCCGAAGGCTTCTTCGCAGGTGCCCGTGAGTACGGGCGCATTGCTTTTGGCGAAGGGCCGAGCGAAGGCGTCGACGCGCTGCCGGAGCTTGCGGTCGAGCGCCGCGCCGAAAATCCGATCAGCCGCCTGCGCAAGTTTGTGGGCGAGTTCGTCGAGGACGCACACGGCCGGATCCTGATCGTCGCCGACTCTGCCGGTCGTCGCGAAACGATTTCGCAGATGCTGACCGAGTACCACTTGCCGTTCGCAGATAACGCAGACTACAGCGCCTTCGTCGCGTCCGATGCACCGGTCGGCCTCGGAATCGCGCCGCTGCACGAAGGCTTCATGCTGCGCGAGCAGCGGATTGCGGTCATCACAGAGACGGAACTGTATGCCGCCAGCCCGCGCCGGTTGCGCGGCCGTCAGCGGGAGCGGGCGTCGAACGTCGAGGCGATGATCCGCGACCTCGCGGAGCTCAGAGTCGGCGATCCGGTCGTGCATGTCGAGCACGGCATCGGCCGCTATCTCGGGTTGCAGAGCATAAACATGGCGGGTGAAGAAAACGCGGGCCCCACCGAGTTCCTGCACCTCGAATACGCGAACGAGACGACGCTGTATGTGCCGGTGGCACAGCTGCACCTGATCGGGCGCTATTCCGGGGCCGACCCGGATGCGGCGCCGCTTCACCACCTTGGCAGCGGCGACTGGGACAAGGCGCGGCGCAAGGCCGCGAAGCAGGTGCGCGACACCGCCGCCGAGCTGCTCAATCTGTATGCGCTGAGATCCGCGCGCGAGGGCCATGCGTTCGGCTTCCAGCAGCATGATGTCGAAGCGTTTGCAGAGGGCTTTCCGTTCGACGAAACGCCCGACCAGCAGGCCGCGATCGAGGCGGTGCTGAAGGACATGAAGGCCGGGTTTCCGATGGACCGTCTGGTGTGCGGCGACGTCGGCTTCGGCAAGACAGAGGTGGCATTGCGCGCGGCGTTCGCTGCGGTCGCTGACGGCAAACAGGTCGCTGTCCTGTGCCCGACCACGCTGCTGGCCGAGCAGCACATGCAGACGTTTCGCGATCGTTTCGCGGATTGGCCTGTGCAGATTGCGGAACTGTCGCGCTTCCGTTCGAGCAAGGAAGTTGCAGATACTGTAGTGCGCATCAACGCCGGCGCGATCGACATTGTGATCGGTACGCACAAGCTGCTGACCGAGTCGATCAATTTCGAGCGGCTGGGACTGGTGATCATTGACGAGGAGCATCGCTTCGGCGTGCGACAGAAGGAGCGACTGAAAGCGCTACGCGCCGACGTCGACGTGCTGACGCTGACCGCAACGCCGATCCCTCGCACGCTGGCGCTGTCGCTCGAAGGCATCCGCGAGTTTTCGGTGATCGCCACCGCGCCCCAGCGCCGGCTGGCGATCAAGACCTTCGTACGCAAGGAGAGCGCATCGCTGATTCGCGAGGCGGTGCTGCGCGAGCTGAAGCGCGGCGGGCAGGTCTACTTCCTGCATAACGAGGTCGAGACGATCGACAACCGTCGCGCGCGGCTGGCCGAGCTGTTACCCGAAGCGCGCATCGAGATCGCGCACGGCCAGATGCCAGAGCGCGAGCTCGAGCGTGTGATGCGCGACTTTTACCAGCAGCGATTCAATCTGCTGCTGTGCACGACGATCATCGAGACGGGGATCGACGTGCCGACCGCCAACACGATCATCATCCATCGCGCCGACAAGTTCGGCCTGGCACAGCTGCATCAACTGCGCGGTCGGGTCGGCCGCTCGCATCATCAGGCGTATGCATACCTGATGGTGCCGGACGCCGGTGGCCTGACGAAAAATGCCGAGAAGCGACTCGAAGCGATCCAGAATCTGGAGGAGCTCGGCAGCGGCTTTTATCTGGCAATGCACGACCTCGAGATACGGGGCGCCGGCGAAGTGCTTGGCGAGAACCAGAGCGGAAACATGCAGGAGGTTGGTTTCGACCTGTACACGCAGATGCTGAACGCCGCGGTGCGCGCGCTGCGGTCGGGCCGCGAACCCGACCTGCTGGCGCCGCTGCAGGTGGTGACTGAAATCAATCTGCATGTACCCGCGCTGCTGCCAACCGACTACGTCAACGATGTCCACCAGCGGTTGTCGATGTACAAGAAACTGGCCTCGGCCGATGACGAAGAGGAGTTGATTGGCCGCCAGGAAGAGCTGGTCGATCGTTACGGCAAACTGCCCGATGCAGCGAGGGCGCTGATCGAAACGCACCGGCTGCGGCTGATTGCCGAAAGGCTCGGTGTCAAGAAGATCGACGCGTCGGCCGATGCGATCTTGATCCAGTTCGTGTCGAACCCGCCGTTCGACACGGCGAAGCTGATCGCTCTGATGCAGCGGGCAAAGACGATGCGGCTGGTGGGTCCGGAGCGATTGCGGATCGAAGAGAAAACCGCAAACCTCGATGCGCGGCTCCAGCGGCTGCGCGAGGTGTTCAAGGCGATTGGGTGATCAGCGCCTTACGCAGGATGAACTTCGATCCACCGTCGGGAAATCCGTCGAATCTGCACGCCGTTTCGTAACCCAGACGTTGATAGAACTCCGGCGCCTGGAAGCTGAAGGTATCCAGATAAATCAGACAGCATCCGTGTTCGATCGCGAGCGTTTCGACTCGCTGCATCAGTGAGGCGCCGACGCCCTGACGGCGCAGCGGCTGATCGACCCAGAGCTGCATCAATTCGCAGGCAGCGCCCCACCAGCGTGCCAGCGCGCCGCCGGCGAGCGTACCGTCGGCTTGCCGCGCGTAAACCGCAAAGCGCCGGATTGCGTCAAGGTCCGCGGATCGTTGGTTGTAGCTGTGCAAACCGCGGTCGATCGCTTCGACATCGGCGTTGGTCGGATCGAGCTGCGATTCAATGCGAAGCGGTTTCATGCGGCGACGTTAGCGTGGGCGACCGGCGATGTCAGTAAGCTAAGGAAATGCTGAAGAAGTGTCGCGAGCGGCCCGAGGTGGCGGCGAGGAGCGCAACTGTATGACTGATACGGCGAGCACCGCAGCTGCCAGATCGGGACGCCCAGTAGCTTAGTCAGCATTTCCCTAGACTTCCATCGATGAAAGATCTCGTAATCCAGGGACCTGCGTTATCGCCCGAGGCGCTCGACACGTTCAAGGTTGTTACCCTGCCCGAGCGCATCACGATCAATGGAACCGCGGCGCGCTGCATTTCTGTAACCGACGATGCGGAGTCACGCAAGGCGGTAAACGGGCTGGCCGATTACTGGAAGCTCGATGCCGCATTCGTCGATCCGGCGCTCGCACTGTCCGACTTCTGCGTGCTGGCGATGGATGTGGACTCGACGCTGATCAACATCGAGTGCATCGACGAGCTCGCTGCGTTTGCCGGCAAAGGCGACGAGGTCGCCGCGATCACCGAAGCCGCGATGCGCGGCGCCATCACCGACTACAGCGAGAGCCTCCGACGTCGCGTCGCGCTTCTCGCCGGGCTGAGCGAGTCGGTGCTGCAGCGCGTTTATGAAGAGAAGTTGCGCGTGAATCCGGGCGCCGAGAGGCTGCTTAAAACCGCCCAGAAAGCAGGCCTGAAGACGCTGCTGGTTTCCGGTGGCTTCACGTTCTTCACCGAACGGCTGCAGAGCCGCCTGGGTATCGACCACACGCAATCAAACGTGCTCGATATCGTCGACGGCAAGCTCACCGGCCGGGTGGCGGGGCCGGATGGCAGCGACATCGTCGACGCCGACGGCAAGGCACGGGCCATGCGCGAGGTCTGCGCGCAGCTCGGTTGCGCAACCGCCAGGGCAATCGCAATCGGCGACGGCGCCAACGATCTGAAGATGCTGCAGCTCGCCGGGCTCTCGGTGGCTTATCGCGCGAAGCCTGTCGTCCGCAAGCAGGCGACTTACGCGCTGCAACACGCTGGCCTGGATGGCGTACTTAACTGGTTTGCAGGCAAGGGTGGCTAATCGGCGCACGGCAAAGTAACCGCAAGGCGACTATGCTTGTCATCGTTTCCGGCTGATCGCTTCATTTGCCACAACAATGGTGAACCGGCTGCGTCATTCGCTGGCTTTCGTCTGCGTGCTGCTGGTGGCGTGCGCCACCCCGCTGTCGCGACAAGAACAGCCCCCGGAATTCCTGTTCAAGGACGATTCGTTCTCCGCACCGTCCGAACGAGTCGGCGCGGCCGATGTGTTCGCGCTGAGCGATCAGATGCAGCGCTATCTGAAGACCGAGATCATGAGTCGGCTGCGCTGGGCGGGTCCACAGCAAGGCCTGATCGATGCGCTCTACCACAGGGATCAGCTGAAGCTGCAGTACGACGTCAGCATGACGCGCAACGCTTCGCAGGCATTTGACGCGCGCGCCGGAAACTGTCTGTCGCTCGTCATCATGACCGCCGCCTTTGCAAAAGAGCTCGGACTGAAGGTCCGGTATCAGAGTGCGTACATGGAGGAGACCTGGAGTCGCAGCGGCGACCTTCTGGTGAGGAGCGGCCACGTCAATGTGACGCTCGACCGGAGAATCGGCGATGCGGGCGGTTTGGGGGCCGGCTCGCTGACAATCGACTTCCTGCCGGCAGAGAACCTGCGCGGGCTTCGCGTACGCGAAGTTGAGGAAGAAACGATCGTTGCCATGTACATGAACAACAAGGCGGTCGAAGCGCTGGTCGAGAATCGGGAGAACGACGCCTACGCGTGGGCGCGCGCGGCCATTTTGCACAACCCCGGGTATCTCGGCTCGTATAACACCCTTGGCGTCATCTACCTGCGACGTGGCGATCTGGTCGGGGCAGCAGCAGTGTTCAGCTACGTGCTTGAACGCGAGCCGCAAAACGCACGTGCGTTATCCAACCTGGCTCAGGTTTTCGCTCGGCAGGGCCGTGACGCGGAGTCAACGGCGCTGCTCCGCCGGCTCGCGGAGATCGAACCGGTTGCGCCGTTCCATTTCTTCAACCTCGGTCTGACGGCCATGGATCAGGAAGACTTCAGAGCGGCGCGGGATTTGTTCGCCAAGGAAGTCGCACGAGCTGACCACCATGCCGAATTTCACTTCTGGCTTGCTCTGGCCAACTTCAAGCTGGGAGAGATAGAACCGGCCAGCAAGCACTTGGCTCTCGCGCGGGAGAACAGCGTCACACGTAAAGACCGCGAACTGTACTCAGCGAAGCTGGCCTGGTTGCGCACACTCGCGAAACAGTAGGAAGCTACGCTGGCTTCTTGCGCGGCGGGTCAATCCAGATGCGCTCATCGCCGGTATCGACGTGAACGAAGCTGCGTCCGGGGTAAAGCCCGGTGCCGCCCCGTCCCAGCACGCTGGCCATTCCCGCCAGCCTCACGTTCGACACTCCGCTCACGCTGATGTCGACGGCACGGCCGACGATATGGCGCGAATCGAGTGCCGCGCCTTCCGTTCTTTGATTCGTTTTCGGTGTTCTGAAACCGGAATGAATATGAAGCGGTGCGTTGACGCCGATGCGTGAGAGCCAGGTCTGCACCCCGCACAGAACATCCAGCAGATCGTGATTGATCGGGAAAACGCGATCCGCCTGAACATCGCGCAGCAGCCAGCAGATGTTCAGGTACTCGTCACGGTTGTAGCCGCCGCTCGACGTCCAGTAAGTAGCGCTTACCTGTTCGTCGCCGCGCACGAGCAGTAGGGAGCGACGATCGCTGAGCAGTGCCCGCAAGCGCGATTCGGGAGTCGCGCCATCGGGCGCTGCGTTCGCACGGGGAGCGACGACGGCACACATACAGCCGCCCGCCGCCGTCAGCAGCCGGCGGCGCGAGCGAAGGAAGGCAGGAGAAGTCATACAGCAGCGTTTTCGCGGAT
Organism: Burkholderiaceae bacterium; assembly: GCA_041747615.1. Taxonomy (GTDB): domain Bacteria; phylum Pseudomonadota; class Gammaproteobacteria; order Burkholderiales; family Burkholderiaceae_F; genus JACCZX01. Next base: position 6,537 of record JBGTEW010000064.1, read on the forward strand.
CGCGTCAAGGTTTTGCTGCAATCGGTCGATCCCTTTCAGCAGGGTAGCGAATTTTGTGCCAAAGCGCGTCAGGCGGTACTCCACGCGGCCGCGCAAGGTCGTGGGGTGATGGTCAAGGACGCGCGTAAGTGGAAGCAAACCGGCGGCTGGGGCTTTGAAGGCTTTAAGGCGACTCAAAGTCAGACCGTGCAGCAGGTAACAACGCTGCAACCGCGTGCTTCGCGTGTCACGCGCCGCAGAAAGCGCAGGACTACGTATTCAGCCGCTGGCGGCAATGAGAATCGAGCTCAACGAGCGCTACACGCGCTCGAAGACCGCCGCGATGCCCTGCCCGCCGCCAATACACATGGTCGCCAGCGCGTAGCGCCCGCCGATACGCTCGAGCTCGTACAACGCCTTGACGGTGATCATCGCGCCGGTCGCGCCGATCGGATGGCCGAGCGAAATGCCGCTGCCGTTCGGGTTGAGTTTCTCGGCCGGAAAGCCGAGATCCTTTGCGACGGCGCAGGCCTGCGCGGCGAACGCCTCGTTGGCTTCGATCACATCGAGGTCGCTCACCTTTAGTTTCGCGCGCTCGAGCGCTTTCTTCGTTGAAGGCACGGGACCGATGCCCATGTACTTCGGATCGACACCGGCGTGTCCATAGCTGACCAACCTCGCCATCGGCTTCAATCCCCGCTTCTCCGCCATGCTGCGCTCCATCAGCACCAGCGCCGCCGCCCCGTCGTTGATACCCGATGCGTTGCCCGCAGTGACCGTTCCGTTCTCCCTGGCGAACACCGGTTTGAGCTTCGCCATGTCTTCAAGCGTGACTCCATCGCGAAAGTGTTCGTCTGTGTCGAACATCGTCGCGCCCTTCTTGCCCTTGACTTCGACAGGGATGATCTGGCTCTTGAAGCGGCCTTCCTTCGTCGCAGCCGCGGCGCGCCGGTGGCTCTCGACCGCGAGCTGGTCCTGCTGTTCGCGTGTGATGCCCCATTTGGTCGCGACGTTTTCCGCGGTCACGCCCATGTGAATCACGTCAAATGGATCGTGCAGCGCTCCGGTCATCATGTCGATCGCCTTGAGGTCGCCCATCCGTTGCCCCCAGCGTCCGGTGGGAAGGATGAACGGCCCGCGCGACATGTTCTCGGCGCCGCCGCCGATCGCGATGTCCGCGTCTCCGAGCATGATCGTCTGGGCAGCGGAAATGATTGCCTGCAGCCCGCTGCCGCATAACCGGTTCAGCGTCAGGCACGGTGCGCTCTGCGCCACGCCGCCGTTCAGGGCGGATACCCGTGCCAGATACATATCCTTGGGCTCGGTGTTGACGACGTGACCGAAGACGACGTGACCGACTTCATCGCCCTTCACTTGAGCTCTTTTCAACACCTCGGCGACAACGATGGCCCCGAGCTCAGTCGGAGGCACATCCTTCAAACTCCCGCCGAACGTACCGATCGCGGTGCGAACACCGCTGACGACGACCACTTCTCTCATTGCAATCTCCTCAAAACCTTGCGGTCAGGCCCAGCATCGCCTGGCCTTGCACGAACGAGTCGCCGCTCAGCAAGACCGTGCATCCGCCGGA
>JBGTEW010000065.1:0-8666 GCA_041747615.1 Burkholderiaceae bacterium
GCTCACGGTCTGCCGGCTCAGCGGGCTTACCTACAGGCTCGCCACTTTGGGTGGCGGTGGTTGTCGACATGGAAACCCCAAGTCAAAGAGTGGAGAGAGGCAGCGGGAGTGTCCGTGGACGCTGTTCGCGAGTTGATTTGAGATCGACACGCCTCGGTGGCAGCGCGCGATTCTACTTGATCCGCGAGGCCCATTTCCACTCGGCACCGCTAGACTCGACACGAACAACAAGTAGACATTCGGAGGAAACCATGGGCATGCTTAAGGAATTCCGTGACTTTGCCGTCAAGGGCAACGTCATCGATTTGGCGATCGGCATCATCATCGGCGCGGCATTCGGCAAGATCGTCGATTCGCTGGTTGGCGACGTGGTGATGCCGGTGATCAACGCGATGCTCGGAGGCGCGGTCAACTTTTCCCACCAATACGTAGTGCTGTCAGGAACGGTGACGCCGGGAACGCCGCTGGAGGCAGCGAAGGCGAGCGCGGTCGTGCTGGCATGGGGCAACTTCATCACGATCTCGTTGAATTTCATCATCCTGGCGTTCGTGATCTTCTGGATGGTGAAGGCGGTCAACCGGGTCCGTTCGAGGATCGATCTCGACGCCAAAGCCGCACCTCCGGCCGAAGATGTGGCGCTGCTGCGCGAAATTCGGGACGAGTTGAAAAGACATTAAACACCGACCGCAGCGGCGGCGCTGCGCAGACCGGTGGTCGTCGCAGGTCCGTGCGCGTGCCGTCATTTCAAGGAATAATGCTTGCCCCTCCGGCGAACCCACGTGGGTCGCGTTTCCTTCAAGGCTGATTTCGATGATCCGTCGCTTGTGGCTCGTGTTTGCTCAAGCCACCACTATCGGACTGGCGCTGCTGTTCATCGTGTCGACACTGCGCCCCGAATGGCTGTCGGGCCGGCCGGCCCCGGCTGCTCCATTGCCCGCCGCCGAAAGTCTGGGCATCAAGCAGGCCGAGGTGCCGGATACGCGCGCCAATGCCCTGACTTCGTATGGCGGGGCGGTCAAGCGCGCCGCCCCGGCAGTCGTCAACGTCTATACCACCAAGGAAGTCCGCCGACGCGGCGCAGCCGACGACGCTTTGTATCGGCAGTTCTTCGGCAATCCGCGCGGCATCGACCGGGTCGCCAGCCTGGGCTCTGGCGTCGTCGCCACCGGCGAGGGCTACGTGCTGACCAACAATCACGTGGTGCAGGCCGCCGATCAAATCGCGGTCGCGCTCGCGGACGGGCGCCAGTTCGAAGCCAAGCTGGTCGGCGCCGACCCGGAAAGCGACCTGGCGGTACTGAAGATCGAAGCGCGCGATTTGCCGGTGATCACGTTCGGCCAGTCGGATTCGCTGCAGGTCGGCGATGTCGTGCTGGCGATCGGCAACCCATTCGATGTCGGGCAAACCGTGACGATGGGCATCGTTTCGGCACTCGGGCGCACCAATTTGGGCATCAATACATTCGAAAACTTCATTCAGACCGACGCCGCGATCAATCAGGGCAACTCGGGCGGCGCGCTGGTGGATACGAACGGCAACCTGGTCGGCATTAACACCGCGATTTTTTCGCGTACCGGAGGATCGATCGGCATCGGCTTTGCGATCCCGTCGGCGCTGGTGACGCAGGTGATGGATCAATTGATCAAGACCGGCAAGGTCCAGCGCGGCTATTTCGGCGTCGAGCCGGAAGACATCACGCCCGAGATGGCCGAGTTGCTTAAGTTGCCGCGTAACGAAGGCGTGGTGCTGAAGGGCGTGCAGCGTGCAAGCCCGGCGGGCAAAGCAGGCCTCGAACCGGGCGACGTGATCGTCAGCATCAACAACCAGCCGGTGCTCAACAGCCGGGCGATGCTGAATCAGATCTCGCAACTGCCGCCGGGCTCCGACGCAAGCGTCAGGGTGGCTCGCGGCGGCAGGGATGTCGATCTACGGGTGGCCGTCGGAGAACGTCCGACACCGCGTGCTCGCAACTAACGGCTCAACTTTGCGCGCATCTCGCGCGCCTTCATCACCGCGGCTGGATCGCCTGAGTTGGCTGCCTCGCGGTACCAGTACCACGCACGAGCGAGATCCTGTACAACGCCCTCGCCTCGTTCATACAGGCTGGCGATGATGTAAGCAGACGCCTCGTCGCCCTGTTCCGCCGCCCGCTCGTACCACTGCGCCGCCTGTTTGTAGTCGCGCGGCGCGCCGCGCCCGAGAAAATACTGCGTTGCCAAGCCGACTTGTGCCTCTCGATGATTCTGCTCTGCAGCCTTGCGAAACCAGGCGGTCGCCTCGTCCTGCGAACGGGTCACGTGCTCGCCCTTTTCATGCAGTAGGGCCAATGCGTACTGCGCGGGCGCAAAGCCGCGCCCAGCTGATTTTCGTAGCCAGTCAACGCCGGCGACCGGATCCGCGGGTGCCCCCTCACCCGCCAGCAGCATCATCGCCAGATTGAATTGCGCCACGCGGCTGTTGCGATCGGCCGCTCGGCGGTAGTGTCCAATGGCGCGTACCGGGTCGTTGGCGCGATATGCGGTCCAACCGGAGGCCACATCGACATCGTCGTCCGGCACTGGCTGCAGCGGCGCGGCACCGGCTCTGCTGCACACCAGCAGTAACGCCAACAGGGCGAATGCCAGCCGGCTCACGTCGACGACGCTTCCTGCGCCGCGGCCTCATCTGCCACCTTGGGCTTGCCGACAAAGCGGGCAATGAGAAGTCCAAGCTCATACAAAATGCACAGCGGAATCGCGAGCAACAGCTGCGACAGCACATCGGGCGGCGTGAAAATCGCCGCCACGATGAACGCGCCGACGATGACGTACGGGCGGGCCTGCTTCAGCTTTTCAATACTGGCAATGCCGAAGCGCACCAGCAGCACGACGACGATCGGGACTTCAAAGGTCAGGCCAAACGCCAGGAACAAACCCATCACGAAGCTGAAATACGCTGCAATATCGGGCGCCACCTGGACCGACGCCGGAGCGAATCCGGCAATGAACTTGAACACAAAGCCGAACACGATGTAGTAGCAGTACGCCATGCCGAGAAAGAACATCAGCACGCTCGAGGCGATCAACGGCGCGGCGAGCCGCTTTTCGTGCCGGTAAAGACCAGGCGCAACGAACGCCCAGAGCTGCCACAGCACATACGGCAGCGCGACCAGGAACGCAGCGAACAACGTGACCTTCAGCGGCACCATGAACGGCGTGATGACACCGGTCGCGAGCAATTTACCGCCCGCCGGCAGCGCGGCCATCATCGGCTGTGACAGGAAATCGAAAATTTCCTGCATGAAGAACGTCATCGGAATGAAAATCACAATGACGGCGATCGCAGCGCGCACGATTCTCTGGCGCAGTTCGACCAGGTGCGACAGAAAGCTCTGTTCCTGGGCCGGCTCCTCGGTCTCTGCAGACACTGTGATTAACGGCGAATGCGCGTCTTGTTAATACGCGCGCGCGGACCCCGCCTGTGGCGGGGAGATACCGAGGGGTCAGGCATCGCCAGTTGGCGCTTTAGCCTGGCGATCTCTTCGCTCAAATCGTGGATGCTCGGCCCCGGTTTAAAGCGGCGCTCGAAGCGCTTGCTGCTCCACGATTCGCCGGTCCCTTCCCACGAATAATCGGTCGGAGTTGAAGCATTTGTTACGGCCGGGTCATCGAAGCCCGTGTTCAGGTCCTTTACCGTTGAATCGAAGCCAGCCTGCAGGCTCGAAACGTTCTGCTGAACCGAGGTTTCGATCGAGCGCGCCATGTCGCGCGCTTCTTCCTGCAGTTTTTTGAGATCAGCCAGTTCGACTTCGCGATTGATATCGGCCTTGACCTGCGCCACATAGCGCTGCGCCTTGCCGGCCCACTCGCCGACCGAGCGCGCCACGCGCGGCAGCCGCTCCGGCCCGAGCACAATCAGCGCCACGGCGCCGATAATGGCGAGCTCACCGAAACTGAAGTCGAACATTCACGTCTAGCGCGAGCGATCCAGCTTGCGACCTCTGCTGGACGCTAGACGTTGGACGCCGGGCCTTTTTCCTTGGCTTGAACGTCGATCGTCTGGCCGGGAACCTGGCGCCGATCGTCGACCTTGCCTGTAACGTCGTCGGTGCCGTCCTTCATGCCTTCCTTAAAGCCCTTGATCGCGCCGCCCATGTCCTTGCCGATGTTCTTCAGCTTGGCGGTGCCGAAGACCAGGATGATGACCAGCAAGACGATAAGCCAGTGCCAGATCGAAAACGAACCCATTTCGTACTCCTACAGACGTTTCCACGGGCGCGGTCCGCCCAGGATGTGGATGTGCAAGTGATTAACCTCCTGCCCGCCGTCCGGACCGTTGTTGATCACGAGCCGAAAGCCGTTGTCGCAGCCCTGCTCTTTCGCGAGGCGCGGCGCAAGGGTCATCATTTTACCCAACACCGAGGCGTGTTCCGGTCCGAAGGTAAGCAATGAATCCACATGAGACTTCGGGATTACCAAAAAGTGCACCGGGGCAGCTGGATGGATGTCATGGAAGGCCAGGATCTCGTCGTCCTCATGCACCGTCTTGTTGGGAATCTCACCGCGAACGATCCGGCAGAACAGACAGCTTTCGGCGCTCATAAGCCTCGCTCAAGCGCCTTGCGCAACGCCTGCTCTTCGATACCGGACGTGCCGGCGCGTCTGGACAGTTCGTCCAGCACATTCTCCGGCCGCAGACCGTAATGCGAAAGCATGACCATGCAGTGAAACCACAGGTCGGCGGTCTCGGACACGATGCGTTCGCGCACGCCATCCTTGGCCGCCAGCACTGTTTCGGTCGCTTCCTCACCGATCTTTTTCAGGATCGCGTCTTCGCCGAGAGCGAACAGGCGCGCAACATACGACTCGGTCGCGTTGCCACCCTTGCGTGAGTCGATCACGTCGGAAAGCTGCTTGAGAACCGCGTCGCTCATTTTCCGTACATCAGTTCCGGATCCTTAAGCACCGGATCGACCGCGTTCCATCGTTCACCGTCGAGCCTTCGATAGAAGCAGCTTTCGCGGCCGGTATGGCAGGCAATGCCGCCGGTTTGCTCGACAGCGTACAACACGACATCGCCATCGCAATCGAGGCGAATTTCTGTCACGTGCTGGCGGTGGCCCGATTCTTCACCCTTGCGCCAGAGCCGCCCACGCGAGCGCGACCAGTAAACAGCCTGACCCGACGCCGCGGTCTGCGCGAGTGCATCCCGGTTCGCCCACGCGACCATCAGTACCCGAGCGCCGCCAGCATCCTGCGCGACTACGGTGACCAGGCCGTCGGCGTCGAACTTGACCTCGTCCAGCCACGTCATGAGTTCGGTGAAACCGTCAAATCGCACCCGAGCGGCGGTGCAGCGGCGGGCCGGGCTAGGCCGCATTTACCCAATGAGGCGCAGACATAGCGGGGACTATGGCGAGCATTTGCAACGACGCCCGGCGCGGCGAGACGCGGGCGAGCGGGGGGGCATTTCGGCGATTTCATTGAACTAGAGCCTCATCGGAATGCCGCAGGCCGCCATGTGCTGCTTAGCCTCACTCACCGTGAACTCGCCGTAATGAAAAATCGACGCGGCAAGTACGGCATCGGCATGGCCCACCAGTACGCCGTCGGCCAGATGCTGCAGGTTGCCGACTCCGCCGGACGCGATGACCGGCACCGATACCGCATCGGACACCGCCCGCGTCAACTCCAGATCGAATCCCTGCTTGGTTCCGTCGCGATCCATACTGGTCAAGAGGATTTCGCCGGCGCCGAGTTCTACCACCCGGCGCGCCCAGTCGACCGCATCGAGTCCGGTCGCCGTGCGCCCTCCATGCGTGTAAACCTCCCACCGGCCGCGCGAATCGCTTCGTGCATCGATGGCGACCACGATGCACTGAGCGCCAAAACGCGCACTCGCATCGGCGACGAGTTGCGGATCCTGCACCGCCGCGGTGTTGATCGACACCTTGTCGGCCCCCGCGTTGAGCAGGCGTCGCACATCGGCGACCTTGCGTACGCCGCCGCCCACCGTCAGCGGAATGAACACCTGATCCGCGACCGCCTCGATGACTTCGACGATGATGTCGCGCTGATCCGAGCTGGCGGTGATGTCGAGAAACGTCACCTCGTCGGCACCCGAGGAGTCGTAGCGCCGCGCCACTTCCACCGGATCACCGGCGTCGCGCAAACTGACGAAGTTGACGCCCTTGACGACGCGTCCCGCGTTTACGTCCAGGCAGGGAATAATGCGTTTGGCCAGCATATCGTTAGCTTCGATGGCAATGTAGCGCATCGCCGCACCGCGAGTACGCTCCCATCATGCAACCGTCACCACACGCGATCGAGCTTCCACCCTGGTTTGTCGAGACTTTTCTCGACTTCCGCGAAGACGTGCGCGACGCCCGCGCGCAGGGCAAGCGCTTGCTGATCTACTTCGGCCAGGACGGCTGCCCGTATTGCAAGCTTCTGATGCAGACGACGTTCACAGAAACGCGCGTGGTCGATCTTGTGCGCCGCGGCTTTGTGCCGATTGCGCTAAACCTATGGGGCGACCGCGAAGTCACCTGGGTCGACGGGCGCAGGATGACGGAGAAGCAGCTGGGCGCTCATTTAAAGGTGCAGTTCACGCCGACCTTGCTGATCTTCAACGAAAAGGCAGAGATCATCGCGCGGCTGAACGGGTACCAGTCGCCACCACGTATGGCAGCCGCGTTGCAGTACGCGGCCGAGCGGCTCGAATCGAAGCAGCCGTTTGCTGATTACATGCAGCGCGTAGTGGCCGAACCGGCGAGTGCGACGCTGCACAGCCAGCCGTTTTTCCTCAAGCCGCCCTACGCGTTGCAGAGGAAAGCAGGCGCTCGGCCGCTACTGGTGCTGTTCGAGCGCGCCAATTGCTCGAGCTGCGACGAGCTGCACCGCGACGGACTCCGGCGCAGGGAAGTCGCTGAGCTGCTGCCGAAGTTCGACGTCGCCCGGTTTACACCGAAGGACGACACCGTGATCGTGACCCCAGCCGGCAGGAAAACGACGGCCGATGCGTGGGCGCAGGAGTTGAAGATCGTCTATGTCCCGACCTTGATCTTCTTCGACGCCAGTGGAGAGATATTTCGCGTCGAGTCATACACGCGGCCGTTCCACCTCGCCTCCGCGCTGGAGTACGTGTCAACCGGCGCGTACCGGAAGGAGCCGAGCTTTCAACGGTTTATCCAGACCCGCGCCGAGCATCTGCGCGCCAAAGGTCAAACCGTTGACCTTATGAAATAGCTATGCGGTCAGGGTAGCTATGCGGTCAGGGCGTCCGCTCGTTCCTGCGCCGCCTTGAAATCGATCGCACCTTCGTAGAGCGAGCGACCGAGCACGACTCCTTCAACACCTTCTTCCTCCATCGCGCAAAGTTGTTCGATGTCGGCCAGGCTCGCGACGCCGCCGCTGGCGATCACCGGAATTTTTACGCACCGCGCCAGCTCGGCGGTCGCTTCGACGTTGACACCGGTCATCATGCCGTCGCGCCCGATGTCTGTGTAAATGATCGCTTCGAGACCGTAGTCCTCGAACTTGGTGGCGAGATCGGTCACATCGTGCCCGGTCAGCTTGCTCCAGCCGTCGGTGGCGACCTTGCCGCCTCTTGCGTCGAGGGCGACGATCACATGGCCGCCGAATGCGCTGCACGCATCGTGCAGGAAGCCGGGGTTCTTCACTGCGGCGGTGCCGATCACGACAAAGCTGACGCCGTCATCGATGTAGCGCTCGATGATGTCGAGATCGCGCAGCCCGCCGCCGAGCTGCACCGGCAATTCCTCGCCCACCGCCTTGATGATCCTCTTGATCACAGGCTCGTTGACCGGCCGGCCCGAGCGTGCCCCGTTCAAATCCACGATATGCAGCCGCCGCGCGCCCTGATCGCGCCAGTAGCGCGCCATCGCGACAGGGTCCTCGGAAAAGACGGTCACATCGGCGTCCATGTTGCCCTGGCGCAGACGCACGCAGTGCCCGTCTTTCAGATCAATGGCCGGAATCAGCAGCATGCGGATTGCGCGACAGCCTAATGCAAAACTACTGCACGGCCCGATCTTGCGTCTGCGGTGCTCAACGTACGTCCGTACGCTTGCGCTCCTCGACACAACCTCGGGCCGCTCGCTACGTTTTTCATCAGCCTGTTAGGGAATTGGCGGAACTCAAGGGTTCCAGCGCGTGAAGTTTTCGTAGATGCGTAGGCCGGCGGCGGCGCTTTTTTCCGGATGAAACTGGGTGGCGAAAATATTATCTCTCGCAACGGCGCACGTAAAGACTCCGCCGTATGTCGTTTCCCCTGCCACCAGGTCATCGGCGCGCGGGGTGACATAGTAACTGTGGACGAAATAAAACCAGCTTTGATCGTCGATTCCGTTCCAGAGCGCATGCGGCTTGCTCTGCCGGACCCGGTTCCATCCCATATGCGGCACCTTGAGCCGGGTGCTATCGGAACCAAGCATGCCATGGCGAAAGCCTACGACATCTCCCGCAAACAGGCCCAGGCCGGCCGTATCACCTTCCTCGCTGCGCTCGAACAACATCTGTTCGCCGACGCACACAGCAAGCAAAGGCTTTTTAGCCGCCGCCTCACGAACTGCCTGTTCGAGCCCCGAATCGCGCAGATAACGCATGCAATCGGGCATCGCCCCCTGGCCCGGGAACACGACGCGCTCAGCGGCATGGACAACAGCG